>CAJYRU010000245.1 GCA_913777295.1 uncultured Sphingomonas sp.
GCTGCGCGCGGTCGTGGAACGGCGGGTCGATCCCGCGGCGTGCGTGCTGGTCGCGCCGATGCTGGGGCTGCGATCGCCGGTCGGGCCGCGCTTCGGCGAACGCATGGCGCGGGTGCTGAGCGCGATGGGCAGCCCGCTCCGGCCCGCATGGAAGGGCAATGAGCGCCCGCACACGGTACGCCCGCGCGAGGCGATGCTGACCCATGACGCGGCACGCTATTCGGACGAGTTGTGGTGGCAGGGGACCGACGCGGCGCTGCGCACCGGGCCGCCCAGCTGGCGGTGGGTGATCGATGCGTTCCGATCGACCCGTGAACTGCGTACCGATTCCGCGCTCGCCACGGTGACGGTGCCGGTCCAGATGCTGGTCGCCGATGCCGATGCGCTGGTCGAACCACGTGCCGCCGTCGAGATTGCCGGGCGGTTGCCCGATGTCGAGCTGCTCCGCTTCGGAGCGGAATCGGCGCACGAGATATTGCGCGAGGCCGATCCGGTCCGGTCGCGGGCGATCGCGGCGATCGACGCGTTCCTCGACGCCCGCGCACCGGCACCGCACCGGACCCACGCATGACGCGCAGGCGGGTGGCGATTGTCGGCGCGGGAATGGCCGGGGCGAGCCTTGCCGCCGAACTCGCCGCGACCGACGACGTGACCCTGCTGGAGGCGGAGGCGCATCCCGGCTTCCATGCGACCGGGCGATCGGCGGCCTTCTGGTCCGAAACCTATGGCGGGCCGCTGGTCCAGCCGCTGACCACCGCATCGGGGCCGTTCCTCCACGCCCCGCCGCCCGATTTCGCGCCCCAGGGGTTCCTGCGGACGCGGGGCGAATTGCTGCTGGCACGCGATCCCGCCGTCCTGGAGGCGATGGCGGCGGACTTTGCCGCGACCGGCGTGCCGATCGCATGGCGCGACCCGCACGGCGTGGTGGCTGGTCTGCGCGGCGACTGGCACGCCTTGTGGTCGCCGGGCTGTGCCGACATCGATGTCGGTGCGCTCCACGCCGCCTATCTGGCGAGGGCACGGCGCGGCGGGGCGACGCTGCTGTGCGATGCGCGCCTGATCGGTGCGCAGCGGACAGAGGGGCGGTGGTCCCTGACGACCGCCGCCGGCGATACCATCGTCGCCGATGTCGTCGTGAACGCCGCTGGGGCGTGGGCCGACGCGGTCGCCGCGCTGCTCGGTGCCGCGCCGCAGGGGATCCGCCCCTATCGCCGGACGATGTTGCAGGTGCGGGTCGACCCGCCGGTACCTGCCGACCTGCCGCTGATCCTCGATGCGGCCGGCGGATTCTACTTCAAACCCGAAGCCGGGGGGCGGCTGTGGCTCAGCCCCCATGACGAGACGCCCGACCGCGCGCATGACGTCGCGCCCGAGGAAATCGATGTCGCCCTGGCCATCGACCGGTTCGAGTCGGCGATCGACTGGCGGGTCGAGGCGGTCGAGCGGCGCTGGGCGGGCCTGCGCAGCTTCGCGCCCGACCGGTTGCCGGTCTATGGCTTCGATGCGCAGGCGCCCGGCGTCTTCTGGTGCGCGGGGCAGGGCGGCTTTGGCATCCAGACCGCGCCCGCCGCCGCCCGGCTCTGCGCCGCGCTGCTGGGTATCGGGGATGTGCCGCAGGGGGTCGACGCCACGGTCTATTCCCCGCATAGATTGTCGGAGTAATTTGTGACACCCATTTACGTTAGCGCTATCAGATCCTATCTGGGCGCCAACACTTTGCGCAAAGAGGATGCACATGACGATCACCGGCGAACTGTTCCTGGGTTCGAAGCGCGTCGCCCGCGACGACCTGTTCCAGGCTTATGATCCCGCGACCGGCGCGCTGTTCGGCGAAGGCTTTTCGAAGGGCACGAAGGAGGACGCCGAGGAAGCGTGCGCCCGCGCCGCCGCCGCCTTCCCGATCTACGCCGCGCTCCCGCTCGAACAGCGCGCGGGCTTCCTCGACGCGATCGCCGACGAGATCGAGGCGCTGGGCGACGCACTGATCGAGCGCGGCAGCCGCGAAACCGGCCTGCCGACCGCGCGCCTGACCGGCGAGCGTGGCCGTACCTGCGGCCAGCTGCGCCTGTTCGCGAAGGAAGTGCGGGATGGCGCGTGGCAGCAGCTGCGCATCGACCATGCCGATCCGGCCCGCGCGCCCGTGCCCAAGCCCGACCTGCGCCTGCGCACGATTCCGGTCGGCCCGGTGGTGGTGTTCGGCGCGTCGAACTTTCCGCTCGCCTTCTCGACTGCCGGTGGTGACACCGCATCGGCGCTCGCGGCGGGTTGCACCGTGATCGTGAAGGCGCATCAGGCGCATCCGGGCACCGCTGAACTGGTCGCATCGGCAATCATCAAGGCGGCTGAAAAGACCGGGATGCCGGACGGCGTCTTCTCGATGGTATCGGGGTCGGGGCAGGTGATCGGCACTGCACTGGTCGCCGATCCGCACATCCAGGCGGTTGGCTTCACCGGGTCGCGCAGCGGTGGTACCGCGCTGATGAAGGTTGCGCAGGACCGTCCGCAGCCGATCCCGGTTTATGCGGAAATGTCGTCGATCAATCCGGTCGTGCTGATGCCCGAAGCGCTGAAGAACCGCGGCGAGGCGCTGGCCAAGGCCTATGTCGGATCGCTCAGCATGGGCGCGGGCCAGTTCTGCACCAATCCGGGCCTCGTGCTGGGCATCGCCGGGCCGGAACTTGACGCATTCCTTGACACGGCGGGCGAAGCGCTGCTCGGCACCCCGGCGCAGGTCATGCTGACCGACGGCATTCACAAGGCGTTCGAGGAAGGCCGCGCTAAGCTCGCCGCCAGCCCGGCCGTCACGCTGGTCGGCGAAGGCGCTGAACCCGAAGGCCCGACGCGCGGCCGTGCGGCGATCTTCGCCGTGTCGGGCAAGGACTTCATCGCCGATCCGGCCCATGCGCACGAAGTATTCGGCATGTCGTCGGTCGTGGTGAAGTGCGCCGATGCCGACGAACTGGCCGAAGTGCTGGGCAAGCTCGAAGGACAGCTGACCGCGACGCTGCAGATCGACGAGGGCGATTACGAGGACGCGCGCAAGCTGATCCCGGTGCTGGAACGCACTGTGGGCCGCATCCTGTGCAACGGCTGGCCGACCGGCGTCGAAGTGGGCCATGCGATGGTTCACGGCGGGCCGTTCCCGGCGACCTCGGACGGGCGCACGACCTCGGTCGGCACGCTCGCCATCGATCGATTCCTGCGGCCGGTGTCGTACCAGGACTTCCCCGAAGCGCTGCTGCCCGAGGCGCTGCGCGACGGGAACCAGCAGGGTGCGCTGGCGCGGATCGACGGCGCGTGGACGCTCGGTTGATGGGTGCGTGATGCGCCGCCGGCCCGAGGGAGCGGGCCGGCGCCGTGCGCAAGGACATAAGCGGGCGGCGGGTCGTTGATCTGCCGCCCGTTTTTCGTTTTGGATGCTGTGATGGACGACGATACGATCATCGATACCCCCGAAGGCCCGAAGCGCTGGGGGGACTGGAAGAAGAAGAACCCGGTGCAGGTGCCCTCGCGCCGGACCAAGGGCAAGGACCTGCCGAACAAGGTGAAGATTCGGACGGATGAGTGAGGAGCGCTGCGGCACCCTCCGTTTTTCCTGAGTAGCCATTGCGCAAAGTCGAAATGGCGTATCGAAGGACGGGTTGTGGCAGGTGCTTCGATACGGGCCTTCGACTTCGCTCAGTCGCTACTCGGCGCGAACGGGCACGGTCTTTCCTCTATCCCCACCCACCCCGTTCGGTTCGAGCAGCTTCGAGCTTGTCGAGAAGCGTCCGTCGAGAACGGGTTGTTTTGGGGCAGGCGGGTTCTCGACACGCTCGAACCAGACCCAGGCAAGGGTGGTTCGCCCATCACCAAAGCCGTCCCTGCGGAACCCCGTTCTCGACAGGCTCGAACCGAACGGATTGGGGGCTTGGAACCAAACGGGAAGGTTGGGAAGGGAACCCCTACCGCCGCCCGGCCAGCCAGATCACGTGCCGCGCGCCCTTGGTCCCTCTTGCCTGCACGACCTGTTCGTCGACCAGATAGCCGCAATCCTTCAGCCGTTTGGTGAACGCCGCATCGGCATAGGCCGACCAGATCGCCAGCACCCCGCCGGAACGCAGCGCCCGCTGCGTCACCTGAAGCCCGCGGAACGAATAAAGCTTGTCGTTGCCCGCATGGGTCAGCCCATCCGGGCCATTGTCGACATCGAGCAGCACCGCGTCCCAACCGCCCTGTTCGATCGCCCGCGCGACGTCTCCGACGACGATCCGCACACGCGGATCGTCGAGGCAGCCGTCAAAGAGCTGCGCCAACGGCCCGCGCGCCCATTCGACGATCTTGGGCACCAGTTCGGCGACCACCACTTCGGCATCGGCGGGCAGGATCTTTAGCGCACGGCGGAGCGTAAAGCCCATGCCAAGACCGCCGATCAGGACGCGGGCCCCCTTCCGCCCGGCCAGGTGCGCGCAACCGAGATCGGCCAGCGCCTCTTCGGATGCCGACATGCGGCTGCTCATCAATTCGTTGCGGTCGAGGACGATCATGAAGTCGTCGCCGCGCTGGACGAGGCGCAGTTCGACGCTGTCGCCGGGGACCTGCGCGGTGTCGATCAGGACGCGTGGGATCATTGGTGCAACGCTGCATCGCTGGCGAGCTTGTCGGCCCGCTCGTTGTCGGGGTGGCCGGCATGGCCCTTGACCCACACCCACTCGATCCGGTGCGGCTTGGCGGCGGCGAGCAGCGCCTGCCACAGTTCGGCGTTCTTGACCGGCTGTTTCGCGGCGGTCTTCCAGCCATTCTTCTGCCAGCCCTTGATCCACTTGGTCAGGCCATCCATCACATAGCGGCTGTCGGTCGACAGGACCACGCGGCACGGGCGCTTGAGGGCGTTCAACCCCTCGATCGCGGCCATCAACTCCATGCGGTTGTTGGTCGTCTCACGCTCGCCGCCCGACAATTCGCGCTCGCGGCCATCGGCGGCCCGCAGCACCGCGCCCCAGCCGCCGCGCCCGGGATTGCCCTTGCACGCGCCATCGGTCGCGATTTCCACGCGGGGGAGTTCGGGTGTCTCGATCATGCGAAGGCGGTCGGGTTCGCGTCGTACCAGTCGAGCCGGCGGAGATAGGCGAGCGGGTCCTTCCGCGTCACCAGCGCGTCGGCGGGGGTGTTGATCCAGTCCCATGCGCGGGTCAGCAGGAACCGGATGCACGCGCCCTTCGCCAGCAGCGGCAGCGCGGCGACCTCCGCTTCGGACAGCGTCGCTTGGGTACGATAGCCCACCAGCAGCGCCTGCCCGATCGCAGGATCGAGCGGCGCACCGGTCGCATCGAAGCTCCAGGCCGAATGGGTGATCGCAACGTCGTAGGCGACGATGTCGGTGCAGGCGAAATAGAAGTCGATCAGCCCGGTGACGGTGTTGCCCAGCATCAGGACGTTGTCGGGGAACAGATCGGCATGAATCGCGCCGGTTGGCAGATCGGCGGGCCATGCCGCTACGACCGCGTGCAGCGCACTGCCGACCCGCGCGCACAGGCCGGGCTGGATCGAATCGAGCTGGGGCGCACAGTCGGCATAGAGCTTCGGCCATATCGCGACACCCATCGAATTGGCGCGGGTCGGTGCGAAATCGGCCAGGCTGCGATGGAGCGCGCCAAGCGCCGCGCCTGCCGCATGGGCCTGTTGGGCGGTCGAATGGCTGACCGACACGCCCGACAGGAATTCTATTAGGCAGGCGGGACGGCCTTCCAGCGTCTGGATCACCTGTCCGTTGCGGTCGGGCAGCGCGCGCGGCACCGGGTTGCCGGCATCGGCCAGCGCATCGGTCATCGCGAAGAAGAAGGGCAGGTCGGCGAGGTCGACCCGCTTTTCATACAGCGTCAGGATGAACCGCCCGGTGGTCGTGTCGACCAGATAGTTGCTGTTCTCGACCCCCTCGGCGATCCCCTTGGCCGATACCAGCTCGCCATGGTCGTACCCCGCCAGGAAGCGCGCGAGCGCCTCCGCCGACACCTGCGTATAGACGGCCATTACGCGGCTTCGAGGCCGCGCGGCAGCTTGAACGCGATCGTCTCGCGCGTCATCTCGACTTCGCGCTCGGTCACGTCGAAGCGGGTGGCGATGCGATCGACCAGCTCGCGCACCAGCACTTCGGGTGCCGACGCGCCGGCCGTGATGCCGAGCGTGCCGACCCCTTCCAGCCAGGCGAAGTCGAGTTCGGCGGCCCGCTGGATCAGCTTGGCCGACGTGCCTTCGCGCTCGGCCACCTCGACCAGCCGCACCGAGTTCGACGAATTGGGCGCGCCGATCACCAGCATCATGTCGCAGCTCTGTGCGATCGCCTTCACCGCATTCTGGCGGTTGGAGGTCGCATAGCAGATGTCGTCGGCCTTGGGCGCGACGATGGTCGGGAAGCGGGCGATCGTCGCATCGACGATGGCGCGGGTGTCGTCGACCGAGAGCGTCGTCTGCGTCAGGAAGGCGAGATTGTCGGGATCGGCGTGGTTCAGCGCGGCCACATCCTCGACCGTTTCGATCAGCGTCATCTGCCCCTCGGGCACCTGCCCGAACGTGCCGATGACCTCCGGATGGCCGGCATGGCCGACGAACAGGATGTGGCGGCCCGATGCCACCAGCCGCTCCGCCTGGCGATGGACCTTCGACACCAGCGGGCAGGTCGCGTCGAGATATTCGAGGCCACGCTCGGTCGCCGCCGCCGGTACCGACTTGGGCACGCCATGCGCGGAGAAGACGACCGGCACGCCGTCGGGCACCTGGTCCAGTTCCTCGACGAAGATCGCGCCCTTGGCCCGCAGCGAATCGACCACGAACTTGTTGTGGACGATTTCGTGGCGGACATAGACCGGGGCGCCGTGCTTCTGGATCGCCAGCTCGACGATCTGGATCGCGCGGTCGACCCCGGCGCAAAAGCCGCGCGGGGCGGCGATGAGCAATTCGATGGCTGGGCGCTGGGTGTCGATCATGGCCTCAGCGCTTACAGCTTGTTGGGGAACACGCCAAGTGAAGCCGGGCGACGCGACCCCAAACACGCGATTGCTTGCGCGCGCGCAGGCCGGTTCCTATGAAGCATCGCTATTCAGGAGGCGCGGCATCGCCGCACCCGTGCATAAGGTACAGATTTCCGTGACCCTCCGCAAAACCGCCGCCGTCGCCACGATCGCCCTTGCTGCATTGTCGGGGTGCAAGCGCACCGGCGAGTTGGACGTGACCCAGGGCGTCGGCATTTCGGCAGTACGCTCGGCTTGCCCCGTGGCGGGCGTGCCCGCCGGCACCGGCGACATTACGCTGTTCGATCCGGCCGGCAGCACCGATGCGAAGGCGATCGACGTGGTGGCGACGCTGACCAACGTCCGCGCGAACTGTGTCGAGGGGACCGACACGATCAACAGCACGATCAGCTTCGACGTGCAGGCGCGCCGCAACCGCACCGACGCCGCGCGGACGGTGACGCTGCCCTATTTCGTGTCGGTCGTGCGCGGTGGAACGCAGGTCGTGTCGAAGCGGGTAGGACAGGTCACGCTGAACTTCGCCGCCGGCGAAGCGCGCGCCTCGGCACAGGGACAGGGGACCGCCATCGTCGACCGCGCCGCTGCGACCCTGCCGCAGGAAACCCGTGACCAGATCAACCGCCGTCGCAAGCCTGGGGACCAGGACGCCGCGATCGATCCGCTGTCGGATCCGGCGGTGCGCCAAGCGGTGCTGGCGGCCACGTTCGAGGCGCTGGTCGGTTTCCAGCTGACCGACGCGCAGCTGCGGTACAACGTCACGCGTTGAGGCGGGGCGGCCCCGTCGTCATTCCCGCGAAGGCGGGAATCCATAGTCGCCGACGTTTGAACAAGGGTCGTTGCTGCTGCGGCGTATCTGGCCCCCCCCCCCCCCGGCCCCACGAAAGAAGTGCACCAACGATACGGTGTTGGCGCGATGGGACACCGGTACAGGCAGCGCAGCCTTGAGGAACGTATGGAGATCGGCCTGTTGGCTGCGGCTTGCTGGTCGTTGCGATAGATCTGGTTGTTGCCGGGGCGAGCCATACGACGGTCAGCCGCGAGTTGGGGCGCAACAGCCGTACGACCAGGGTGTGGAAAGGCGGCTATGCACCTGCACGTGCGCAGTCCCTGGCAGAAGGGCGGCGTAGAAAACACCATTGGTTGCCTGCGCCGCTACCTGCCGCGCAAGACCAACCTCGACACCCTCTCTTTCGCACTGCTGCGCACCGTCGCCAAACGCCTCAACCACACACCCGGGAAATGCCTCGACTTCCAAACCCCCGCCGAAGCATTCCTTCATGCCTCGACCGGTGCACTTCAAACGTGAAGCCGAACCCCAGCCTTCGCCGGGATGACGTCCGGGGTGGCGAGCCAGGCAATATCCAGCGCTTCCCAGCCGGACCCCGGCCTCCGCCGGGGTCCGGTGGATGGACGAAGCTCGGCCCCGCCTCAATCCTTCAGCTTGCCCGGCACCTGCCCACCGGCCTTGCCCAGTTCCTGCAACACCGCGCGGTGCAGCCAGATGTTCATCTCGGCACTGCCGTCCTTCGCGCCGGTATAGCCCAGCTCGGTCGCCAGTTCCTTGCGGTTGTCGAGGCTGGAATCGAGGTCGAGCAGCTTCATCAGGTCGACGATCGACGTGCGCCAGTTGAGGGCCGGATTGCCCTTTTGCTGGGCGATGCGCTCGATCGCGGTCATAGGGTCGACCGGCTGCGGTGCGGCGGGGGCGGCCGGTGCTGCCGGCACGGGAGCCGGTGCGGCGGGGGCGTGCTGCGTGGGCGCAGGCGCGGGCGTCGGCTGCGGGGCGGGGGCGTCCTTCTTCTGGCCGAAATAATTGTCGCCGAACGGGCCGCCGTCCTTGCCGAAAATCTGCGTCTTGATGCGTTCGAAAATGCCCATGATCGTCTCCGTTCGAAAGGGATCGTCGCTCTGAACGGGCTGCGCGCGTTTCTGCTCCCTGACGATACGCCATTGGTCTGACGGGCAGGGCGCTCTATGTCATGGCCGATGGTACGCACCAAAACGCCGCCCGGCCTGCCCACGCGTGAGCAGATCCTAGATTTCATCCAGTCGTCGGACACCCCGGCGGGCAAGCGCGAGATCTCCCGCGCCTTCGGCCTGTCGGCGCAGCAGAAGATTTCATTGAAAGCCCTGCTGAAGGACATGGCCGACGAAGGGCTGATCGACAGCGCGCCGGGCCGCGCGTTCCACAAGATGGGTGGGTTGCCCAAGGTGACGGTGCTGCGCGTCGCCGATGTCGATGATGGCGGCAATGTATGGGCGGTGCCCGAACGCTGGGAGGCGGAGACGCCGCCGCCCCGCGTCCGGGTGCGCGAACGCGGCCGGCGCAGTGCGCTGGGCATCGGCGACCGCATCCTCGCGCGGACGGAGGAGGCGGGCGCCGGTTGGGCCGCTTACCCGATGAAGAAGCTCGACCGCGCGGCAGAGGCGGTGCTGGGCGTGCTGCGTGCCGAGGGCGACAAACTGTGGCTGCAGGGTGTCGACAAGAAGGAGCGCCGCGAGGTGCCGGTGTCCGATGCCGGTGGAGCAGCACCCGGCGACCTCGTGCTGGCGGCAATGGCCGGCCGCCCGCCACGCATCACGGCGCGGGTGGTCGAACGGCTGGGCGATCCGTTCGAGGCGCGCAGCTTCTCGCTGATCGCGATCCACAAGCACGGCATTCCCGACGTGTTTTCGGAAGAGGTGCTGGCCGAGGCACGCAAGGTCGCCGCCTATCCGGTCAGGGATCGCGAGGACCTGCGCCACCTTCCCATCGTCGCGATCGACCCGATCGACGCGCGTGACCATGACGACGCGGTCTGGGCAAAGGCTGACGACAGCGGCGATAACGACGGCGGGTGGCAGGCGATCGTCGCCATTGCCGACGTCTCCTTCTATGTCCGCCCCGGCTCCGACCTCGACAAATCGGCGCGCTCACGCGGCAACAGCGTCTATTTCCCCGACCGGGTCGTGCCGATGCTGCCCGAAATCCTGTCGGCGGACGTGTGTTCGCTGAAGGCGGGGCAGGACCGGGCAGCGTTGGTCTGCCACCTGACCATCGCGAAGGACGGGACGCTCAAGGCATGGCGCTTCACCCGCGCGGTGATCCGCGTTGCGGCCAACATCGCGTACGAACATGCGCAGGCCGCGATCGACGGCGTGGACGGCGCGCCCGTCGCGGCCGAACTGGTCGAAAACGCGCTTAAGCCGCTCTGGGCCTGCTGGACGGCGCTGGCGAAGGCGCGGGCGAAGCGCGAGCCGCTCGACCTCGACCTGCCCGAACGGCGCATCGTGCTGGACGACAAGGGTCGCATCCTGTCGGTCGCGCCGCGCGAGCGGCTGGATTCGATGCGCCTGATCGAGGATTACATGATCGCCGCCAACGTCGCGGCGGCCAAGGCGCTGGAGGCGAAGAAGGCCCCGGTCATGTACCGCGTCCACGAACCGCCGACGCGCGAAAAGCTGGTGGCGCTGAAGGACTATCTCGAAACCTTCGACGTGCCCTTTGCGCTGGGGCAGGTCGTCCGCCCGGCCACCTTCAACCACATCCTCGACCGCATCGGCGAGGCCGATTTCCGCCCGCAGGTGATGGAGCAGATCCTGCGCACCCAGACGCAGGCATTTTACGGCCCGCAGAATCATGGCCATTTCGGGCTGGGGCTGGGCAGCTATGCGCACTTCACCTCGCCGATCCGCCGCTATGCCGACCTGATCGTCCATCGCTCGCTGGTCGGCAGCTATGGCCTTGGCGAAGGCGCGCTGCCGGCCGAGGATGCGGCGAACATGGAACGGGTGGGCGACGCGATCAGCGGCCTCGAACGCCGCGCGATGGAGGCGGAGCGCGAAACCGTCGACCGCTATGTTGCCGCCTATTTGGCCGAGCATGTCGGCACGGTGATGGAGGCGCGGATCACCGGCGTCGCCAGCTTCGGCTTCTTCGCCACGGTCGAGGGGGTGGGCGGCGACGGCCTCGTCCCCGCGCGCGACCTCGGCACCGAATATTTCCGTTTCGACGAAAGCTCGCAATCGCTCATCGGCGACCAGAGCGGCGAGACGTTCGCCGCCGGACAGCGGCTGCAACTGCGCCTGGCGGAGGCGAACCCCGTGTCGGGTGCGCTGCGTTTCGAACTGCCCGATGGCAAGGGATCGGCGGGGAGCGACCGGCGCAAGGGGCCGCCGCAGCGGGTGCTGAAACGGCGCGGTCGCCCGGCGAACATCCGCCATCAGGGCCGTAAACGATGAATGTCGCTGTGCAGGAGGTCGCCCCGCGCAGCCGGCGCGGGCGGTTCCGCCGCTGGTGGCGGATCAACGTCATCGGATCGGTCGACCATGACGCGGTGCTGCGGCAGGTGGCGGAGGAATCCGGCTGGTCGCCGCGCTATGGCCTGATGATCGTGCTGTCGATGGCGCTGTCGCTGCTGGGGCTGCTGATGCCGTCGGTCGCGGTACTGATCGGCGCGATGCTGATCTCGCCGCTGATGATGCCGATCATCGGCCTTGGCTTCGGTATCGCGGTGCTGGACGTGCCCGACATCCGCAAGTCGCTGATCGCACTGGCGATCGGGGCGGGGCTGGCGGTCGGGCTGTCGGCGCTGCTCGTCGCGCTGTCGCCGATCCAGACGATCACGACCGAGATTGCCGGGCGCACCCGCCCGACGCTGTTCGACCTGCTGGTCGCGTTCCTGTCGGCGATCGCCGGGGGCTATGCGCTGATCCGGGGGCGGGGGTCGACGGTGGTCGGCGTCGCCATCGCCATCGCGCTGATGCCGCCGCTCTGCGTCGTCGGGTTCGGCATTGCGACGCATAATGCGACCGTGGCGGGCGGGGCGCTGCTGCTGTTCTTCACCAACCTTATCACCATCGCGCTGACCGCCGCCGCGATGGCGCGCCTCTACGGTTTCGGCCGGCACCTGACCCCGCGCAACACGACGTTCCAGATCGTGCTGTTCGTCGGCGCGATGCTGGCGCTGGCCGTCCCGCTGGGCGCGGCGCTGCGCCAGATCGCGTTCGAATCGGTGGCGCAGCGTCAGGTGCGCAGCGCGATCCTCTCGCGCTTCCCCGACGAGGCCCGCTTGAGCCAGCTGGAAATCACGTATGACCGCAACGCCATGCGCGTGCGCGCCGTGGTGCTGACCCCGAAGCTCGATGCGAAGGCGGACGGCGCGCTCGCCGCCGAACTGGGCGAGCGGCTGGGGCGGCGGCTGGACCTGCATGTCGACCAGATCCGCAGCTCGATGGACCAGCAGGCGACCGAGGCGCAGCAGATCGCGAAGGTCAACGAACGCCCCGGCGCGACCTTCGGCCCGGTGCGCGAACGGATCATGGCACAGGTCGCGCTGGTGACCGGCGCGGCGGTCGATACGATGCAGGTCGACGACGCCACCCGCAGCGTTCGCGCGGTCGCCGCCGAACTGCCTGGCCTGCCGCCGCGCGGCTATCACGCGATCGAGGCGCGCGCGCGCGCCGCCGCGCCCGGCTGGCAGGTCGATGTGGTACCGCCGGTCGCCGGCGACGCACCGCCGCAGGTCGCCTATGCAGCGGGCATCGCCGATGCCCGCGCACTGGATGATGCGGCGTGGCTGTCGGCCCGGCTGGACCAGGGAATCGTGGTCGTCGGGGGAACGGCGGCGCAGCGCACGGCGCTGGTTGAGGGGATCGCTGCGCGCGGCGGACGTGCGGAGGCCGGACCGGCGGCGGGGGCGCTGGCGTTGCGCTGGGCGCCCGTCGCGGCGCCTGCGCCGACGCCGATCGTTTCGGAAAGAAAATAACCACTGTAACCGGGGTGTAACGCCCGGTTAGCGGCTGCTTTACCCTGGAGCCGTAACGATCGCCGCCGATGGTTCAGCATTCCCGCCTCGACCCCGCCGTGATGGCCGATCACCTGACGATCGCGCAGGACGCGACACTTACGCAGGTTGTCGACCGGTTTCGCCGGCATCACGACCTGCGGCTGCTGGCGGTACTCGACGAACGGCGGCAACCCGTCGGGGTCCTGCGCGAGGTCGATGTGCGCGACCTGCTGTTCAACCCGTTCGGCCATGCGCTGCTGCGCAACCCCAGCTTCGGCAGCGGCATGGCACAGCTGATCCGCCCCGCCACCATCGCCGACCACGACACGCCGCTGCCCGACCTGCTGGCGATGCATGGCGACAATGGCGTGGTGCTGGTGCAGCGCGGATGCTTCTTCGCCCTGCTCGATCCGGTCCAGCTGTTGCGCATGGCGACCCGGTGGCACGGCGATGCATCGGTGCTGGCACAGGCCCGGTCGCAACGTGTCCATAGCGCTGCCAATGCGTTCGAAGCGGGGATCAAGGCGCTGGCGATCGACATCGGCACCGCCTGCACCGCGATCGGCCGGGTCGCCGCCGAACTGGACCAGCGCGCCACCGCCACCCATGGCAGCGCCGCGTCGGTCGCCGCCGCCGCGCACCAGACGGCGGTGGGCATGGTCGACCTCGAACAACGCGGACGCGCGCTGGCGCTGTCGATCGAACGGATCACTCGCGACGCGGGCGAGGCGCTGCGCCTGCGCGAGGAGGCGAGCGCCGTGGTCGAACGCACCGGGGTACAGGTCCGCTCGCTGTCCGACGTCGCAACCACGATCGAAGCGATGCTGGCGCTGATCCGCGGCCTCGCGAAGCAGACCAACCTGCTGGCGCTGAACGCCGGGATCGAGGCGGCGCGTGCCGGATCGGCCGGCACCGGTTTCGCGGTGGTCGCAGGCGAGGTGAAGTCACTGGCGCGGCAGACCGAGGCGGCGGCAGGCGACATCGCGCGGCGGGTCGACGCGGTCCACGCCTTGCTGTGCGATGTCGGCGACGGGCAGCGCGCGGTGCAAAGCGCCATCGCCGCGATCGGGCAGATCACGACGACGATCGGGACGGCGGTCGCCGCGGAGCGGGAGACGACCCAGGCCATCGCCGTCCGGGTCGAGGAAACGCGCGGGGCCGGCGCGGACATCGACGCCCGCGCCGGGGCGATCGCCACGGCGGCGGACGGCATCGGCGACCGCGCGGGAATGCTCGCGCGGATGGTCGACGGCTTGTCGGCCCTCAGCCGGCAGTTGCAGGGCAGGGCCAGCGAACTGGTATCGGCGGTCGCGTAGCGCGCCGTCCCCGCAGGACTGCACCGGACGACGGGTTCGCGCCATCCGGGGGTGGCGAACCCGCGCACCACGCTCTATGCAGTCGCCATGACTGCCCGGATCATCGACGGAAAAGCCTTCGCCGCCACCGTGCGTGCGCGTGTCGCCACCCATGCCGCCGCCTTCGCAGGCCAGGCGGGCCGCCCGGCGGGGCTTGCCGTGGTGCTGGTCGGGGAGGACGCGGCCTCCGCCGTCTATGTCCGCTCCAAGGGGAAGGCGACGTGCGAGGCGGGCATGGCCAGCTTCGAACACCGCCTGTCGGCCGACGTGTCGCAGCAGGAACTGATCGCGCTGGTCGAGCAGCTGAACGCCGACCCGGCGGTCGACGGTATCCTCGTCCAGCTGCCCTTGCCCCGGCATCTCGATACCGATGCGGTGTTGCTGACGATCGATCCCGACAAGGATGTCGACGGTTTCCACCCGGTCAATGCCGGGCGGCTGGCGACCGGCCTGCCGGGCATGGTACCCTGCACCCCCTATGGCTGCCTGCTGCTGCTGCGCGACGTGCTGGGCGATCTGTCGGGGCTGGACGCGGTCGTCGTCGGCCGGTCGAACATCGTCGGCAAGCCGATGGCGGCGCTGCTGACCGCCGAGAGCTGCACCGTCACCATCGCCCATTCGCGCACCCGCGACCTGGCCGACCATGTCCGTCGTGCCGACATCGTCGTGGCGGCGGTCGGCCGGGCGAATTTCGTGCCCGGCGACTGGATCAAGCCCGGCGCGACCGTGATCGACGTCGGCATCAACCGCACCGATGCGGGGCTGGTCGGCGATGTCGACTTCGCCTCGGCGGTCGAGGTGGCCGGTGCCATTACCCCGGTGCCCGGCGGGGTCGGGCCGATGACGATCGCCTGCCTGCTGCGCAACACGCTGGTCGCCGCGCATCGCCGCGCCGGCCTCGCCTTTGACGACAAGACGCTGTGATCGAACTGTTCGTCTCGTCGCTCATCACCTTCTTCGTGGTGATCGATCCGCCGGGCTGCGCGCCCATCTATGCCGGGTTGACGACGGGCGCGTCGGATGCGCAGCGCCGCGCGATGGCGATCCGCGCGGTCGGCATCGCCACCGCGATCCTGCTGGTGTTCGCGCTGTTCGGGCAGGCGCTGCTGAAGGCGCTGGGCATCAGCCTCGACAGTTTCCGCATCGCGGGCGGCATCATGCTGTTCCTGATCGCGCTGGAAATGGTGTTCGAAAAGCGCACCCAGCGCCGCGAGGACCGCGCGCAGAAGATCATCGAGACGCCGGAGGTGGAGGACGTCTCCACCTTTCCCATGGCGATGCCGATGATCGCCGGGCCGGGGTCGATCGCCTCGGTCATGCTGCTGATGAGCCAGGTCGGCGACTGGACCGCGCGCGCGGTGGTGCTGGGCGCGCTGGCGACGATCCTCGCCCTCACGCTGGCGGCGCTGCTGGCCGCCGGTCCGCTGATGAAACTGCTGGGCGCCCGGATTGAGGCGGTCATCACCCGCCTGCTCGGCGTACTGCTCGCCGCGCTGGCGGCGCAGTTCGTCATCGACGGGGTGCGGGCGAGCTTTCTCTGATTGAATACGCATTCATCGTAACGAAGTGTTGCTTTCTCGTTACACCCGTTACGAAATCGCGGCGATCGGTTTGGGGCGTATTTACATACGGTGATTGTTGGATCGATACCTTGGGAGCAAACCGGACCTC
>CAJYRU010000246.1 GCA_913777295.1 uncultured Sphingomonas sp.
ACGGCGAATTCGAGATAGATGAGATCGACCTGTGCCTCAACGGCTGTGCGACCGAACGCAATTCGCTGGTGGGGATCGAGCGGATCACCGGCCATGATCATCAGGCCGGGGTTCATGATCTTGTTGCCGAGCAGGAGCTTGGAAACGGCAGCGACATGGGCGCGGACATGGGCGGTCTGGTCGGGATTCATGGTCTGTCTTCCTTGTTTCATCCCCACCACGGGGATCACATCGACTTGCCCATCCCCCTCATCTTCTCCCCACCACCGCGATCGCGCCGTCGATCGGCCCGCGCGGCGGGCGGCTTGTGTGGGAACGAGCACCCCGGTCCTATGTGAAGCTGCACCGCGATCCGCCGCAGGACAGCACGGTCGAGCGCGTGTGCCCCATCAGCGACACGCACCGCCCGGACCGGCGCGATGGCCGCGGGGCAGATGACGGTGGCGACCGCCATCACGCTTCGCGTACCCCGCCCGGCCGCCGCCTGCTGCCAGTGCTGGCCGGCCAGCACGAGCAGCGGGAAAGCGATGACGAGCGCCCAGCACGCCTGCCGCAGCAGGCGGGGCATCGGCACCGTCATGACCGATCCTCCCCGCCCGCCGGGCCGGATGCCGCGCCGCGCTCGCCGTGGATCAACAGGCGGATGGCCCGGACCAATCCGTCGCCGCGTTCGTGTGCCGTTCGCCACGGCACCTCTTCGACATGAAGATGGCGCGCCGTCAGCCGGAACCCCGAGGCGGCCGTCCCGTCCCGCTTGTCCGGTGTCGGCACGAGCCACAGACCAGCATCGACATCGACCCAGAGCGTCAGCATCCAGTGCCAAGTGACCCGTCCGCTATGCCACAGGCCCAGGGCAAAGCCCGGCAGCGCGTCCTCCGCCGGCGTCCTGATGATCAACGCATCGGACCGCGTCTCCACCAGAGCGCTGTCCATCGCCGCGATGGACGCAGCGAGTTTGCCGACCGTCGTCGTGACCAGCAGATGGTTCGCCTCGCTATACAGGCAGCCGGCCAGCGGCAGGCCGAGGTCGGCCGGCATCTCGGCCAGCCGCCACCCCGCTGAGTGCGCCAGTCTCCGCACGACGTGCGAGTTCATCGCCTGGCCGATCCGCGGCCAGGGTTCGTTATCGTTCATGATGTTTCCCGATGATGGTGTTGGTTTGCCGACGTGCGCCTGCGCGGTCAGGCTTGCCGCCAGTCGGCTTGGAACTGGTGAAAGGCGTTGCCGACCAGGGCATGGGCCTTGTCGGTGGCAAGCGGCGTCACCCATTCGCCAAAGCCCAGCGGCGTCAGTCGCCTGGGTCCAGCAAGGAGAGCGTGAACGTGCGGCGGGCTTGCACTCCCGGCGCGGTGGGGGGCATGCTGAACCAGCAGCACGGCCACCTCGAACGGATCGACGATCAACCGGCGGGTGAAGTCGCGGACCAGCTCATATTGCTCGTGCAGCCGCGCCGTCGGGAAGGTGAAGGTCAGATAGGCCAGCAGCGCCTTAGCCTTGACCGGCAGTTCTGCGTCGACCGTCTCCATCAGGACACGCGGGTCGGACAACCGGTCATCCGCCCCCGGCGGCAGCAGCACCTCAGCCCGCGCGGCGGTCAGTGTCCAGGGCGGCGTGTCGGGCGGCGCACCGACGGTAAACTTGGCGGCGGCAAAGGCCGCCGCGCTGTTCAGGTGTCCGCGGAAGCTGGGTCGCAGGCAGCCATACATGACGCGGGTCGCCTCGCGATCGGCATCGTCGCCGGTCAGCACGAGCCAGCTATGTGGGTTCGCCGGATCCGGCAGACAGCCCGGGTTGACCTCGACGCTGGGTGTTGCCGCTGCGCGCTTGGCCTTGGTCCTCATCAGATCGCACCTTGCGGGTAGAGGCGTTCCGCCAGATCAGACGCGGCGCGGTAGATGCCGTCGGCGCGTTCGGCGAGCGTTGCATAGGGCGGCACCAGATAGAGTTCGAGACCGTGCGCTTCCAGCCGGATCGCCCCGCCGAACCCGAACGGCACCAGCCACAGGTCGCCATCATCATGGCGGTAGAGTGCCAGGTCCTCCAGCTTGAAGGGGGTGAGCCCGCCGCCCGCCAGCACGACATCGATCGACACCGGCAGCAGGTCACCGCCGGTCAGGCAGCAGCGGACCAGCATCACGTCAATCGACTGATCCGCAGCGAGCCGTTCGATCTTGCTGCGGAACATTGGCGGCGCGACACAGGTCAGCGCCACGACAACCGACTGGGCGTCGTACAGAACGCTGTCGGCGGGCATACCGCCGCCCGAAACTAGAACGGGCACCTCGGGCTTTCCAAAGCCGGAGGCGATATAGTGAAGAAGCACGTGCGGCAGCGAGTGCACGGGGGTAGTTAGAAAATCCATTGCAGTACCGAAGCTTAAGGGTCGCAGACCGAGCAGTCCGGACAAGCCCCTCCAATCTTTTTCATCGATCTTCAGCGGCTCAAAAGCCCAGCTTCCCTTTCACTGCAGTGTCTATCTTTCCTTTCCCTTCTTACTTATCTCTCTCGCCACGCTAGCAGCGGGGCCTTCGCTTCGTATATTTTTATCCTTGGCGGATTATCGACCTCTTTCGGAGCAGCGTACTGATCGCCGACAGGGGGCGGCCAACGCTCGATTAGACAGACCTATTAACCTCATACTGACTATGGTCAGGATCCGCAGGTCAGGCGCCCCCGCGCGATCCACCGGCGGCCACGGTTGCGAACTTCGATGTCGGCCGCCCCCTCGTTTACTTCGGTGCCCTTCCACCTTGATGGGCCGTTGGGGGTTACCGTTACGGTGATGCCGTCACCGACCCAGCGATCATGAGTGAACGGGAACAGGTCGCCAGCGCCGGCTGCAGGCCGAAGTTGCACGATGCCGCTGGCGAGACGGACCACGGCGTGGTCGTCGGCCGCGGCGAAGCGCATGCGCCTATCGTTCGCCAGCGACCACGAGCAGCCGGTCCCGGCGGCTCCCGCCTTCATGACCATCGGCATCGAGAGCGGCCGCAGCGGTGATACGGACGCAGTGGCCCCGACGCCGTTTCGCGGGACGCCTACTGGCAGGTTCGCGAGCGTTGGCGCGGCGGCCATCAGCGATAAGGCGACGATAGGCGCGAGTAGCGACACCATGGCCGTGATCATGCCCGACCTCAAAAAGCGCCGCGCGCCGCAGCCGGCGCTTCGCGCGCGGCCGCCGCCTTTACCGCCGCCTCATCGGCAAGACGCGCGTTTCGCCCGCGAGTGCCGAATATCTTGAGGGACCAGGCGTCGGACCTGACGGTGATGCGCGGATTGGGCTCCATGGTCAGATCGCCACCGCATCGGCTCGTGCACCACGATCCGTTCGACGGGACGCCCTCGGTCGGCCGCCTGTACTTGGCCTCGACCTGCGCAAGGAGAGTCGCCGGATCGACGCGGTTGGTCGACACCGTCAGGTCGATCCGGTCGACGATCTCGCCCGCTGGCGTCTGCGCCATGAACAGGCGGAGATGCTCAC
This sequence comes from uncultured Sphingomonas sp., assembly GCA_913777295.1. Classification (GTDB taxonomy): domain Bacteria; phylum Pseudomonadota; class Alphaproteobacteria; order Sphingomonadales; family Sphingomonadaceae; genus Sphingomonas. The sequence goes on from CAJYRU010000246.1 coordinate 3,482, forward strand.
CAGCAGGACCCTGGCAGGTCAGATCACCAACGGCCGTGCCATCCGGGCCAAAGCCGTCGGGGATGCCTTTGCGCTTGCGGATTTCTCGCTCGACGAGTTGCCGGAACGAGGCCGACTGGTAGGTCGAACAACGGTAGGTTCCCGCCAGCGCTGCCTGTACCGCGGCCAGCGGCATCCCGAGGCGGACGCCGGCGACGTCCATCGCCAACGGTTTAGCGGAAGACGCGGGTTGTGCGGCCAATCGCGCCTTCTGCGCCATGGCGGGAGCGGTGGCGAGCGACAACGCCATCACGGCAACGATGGCAGCAGCCCTGGTCATTTTCTTCATGGTGTTCCTTGACGACCCGGCGCTCGGCGCCCGGGTCATGGTGTCGGTCGAAATGAATGGGATGGTGACGGTCACATCGATCGTCAGCGCGGCATCGGACGCCAGCCGTCACTCTGCAGCTCGAACGGCATCGACGCCTCCTTCGGCTCGGCGATGCGCGCCTGTTCCGCCGGCGGCATGACAGGGATCGGCTCGACGCCGCGATAGGTATAGGTGACCTGGCTGACCCGATGACCGGCAAAGTTGGTGGGCTCGGTCCAACGCACCACGTCGACCACCTCGCCATTTGCGAGGCAGAAGGACGGCACGGCAACCAAAGCGTTCGTCGCCTTGCGCTCGACCATATGCAGATAGGACGCGCCCTTCGGCGTCGGCGCGTAGGAGATCAATGGCTGGCGCACAAACGCGTTGGTGGACCCGCTCCACCGCGCCGGCTTCTCGAACGTCGTGCGCGTGACGAGTCCGACGCCGGCCAGACCGTCCAGCATCGCGACCGCCTTCCCGTCGGAACCCGGTCCGGCCATCGTCGGCTTGGGCGAGGTGACGACCGGGAATCCCGACCCGGCGGGCTCGCCCTCGACCTCGTACCGCATCACATCGATCGGGTGGCAGAAGACGTCGCTGACGACGGGTTCGAGCGCAGCGGCGAACGCCGCCTTGCTCGGGGCCTTGGCATCACCGCACCCGCTCAAGGCGCCAACGGTGGCGACGAGCAGGACAGTGGCGGACACGGACGTGGATTTGGACATGAGTATTTCCTTGCGGCTCAGCGAACGACGAGATTGAGGAAGGCGGCGACGTCTGACGCGCCGCGGACATGGCCGGCGTCGAAAGCCCGCGCGATGCCGACCCGCAGCGTCGAGGAGGGCGCGAGCGCAGTCGACCAGCCGAACTCCAGATCGAGTTCCCGCGCCGTCGGCGACAGATCGAAGTTCTGGCGCTCTTCAGCGAGCGCACCCGACATCAGGTCATAGGCGACCGGCACCAGCATCGACACCCGCGCCCGCTCGACGCGCAGCGGCGACGACAGGCCGAGCGTCGCCAGCCCGCCGAGCAGTGGACGCGCCCCCTCCACCGCGAAGGCCGTGCTGACGATGCGGCCGTCGAAGCGGATCGGGCCATCGCTGTCACCGTCGACGCTGGTGCTACCCGTCGTCGCCCGCGTGGTCAGCGAGACACCCGCCACTGTGCGGCGAACGACGAGGGTGGCGAGTGTGGTCCGGCCGCCACGCAGATTGGACGCCGCCATGCCACCGCCGAACCCCAGCACCCGGCCGCGTTCGGTGAGGTCGGTCACCTCCAGGCCGATACCAAGCGGGGTGGCGAAGGTGACGCCGCGCATGTCCGCACTGCGGTCGCGCGACGAGCCTGACGAGAACGATGCCGACCAGCCGCCGCCGCTCCAAGACGACCACAGACCAATGGGCTGGCCGACCACGCCGCGCAGTGGGGAGCCAGTGAGCGAGAAGCCAACGCCGACTGCGGTGTTCGCACCAATTGTCACCGTCTGCCCGACTGCGGGCGAGAAGCTCGCCACCGCCGGTCGGTTCGCCATCGCGCCTTGCCACGGGCCGATAACGTCCTGCCCGGCGAAGCCCAGCCGTGCTTCGCTCACCGACCAGCGGCGGAGGGGCAGCGGATCGATCGACCCGGTCATGCCGCCCGCCAGCAGTCCCGACGAGCGTGCGCGGATGCCCGTCGTGCCCGTCATGGCGAAGTCGCGGCCGTAGCGGTCGAACACCGTCATGCTGCCTGCCGCCGTCGCAAGCATCGACGCTGCCGCCGACCCACCGAACGGTGCGGAAACATCGAGCGACGAATAACGGGCGAGCACCGCCTGCGCCGCCGCAAACGACGAGGCCGGTGCCTGCGCCTGCATCGCCTTCTCGACGTTGAGCAGTCCCGCGCCGTAGATCGGATCGACACCGGGCGCGCCCATGTCGGTGGCGGTATCGAGCAGAATGCTGGCGATCGCCTTGCCGCCGAGCTGCGGCCAGTATTGTTTCAGAAGCGCCGCCGCCCCGCCGACCGCAGGGGCCGCGAAGCTGTTGCCGGTGACGGTGGTGATGCTGCCGTCCTTGTCGACCGCCTGCACATTCACCCCCACCGCTGCGATCATGCGGTCGGCGAGGACGCCTGCGTTGCCATTGGCGGAACGCGGGTTGCCGCTGGCGTCCACCCCGATCGCGAACAGGAACCAGTCGGCGTTGGCGCGGTCGCTGCCGACGAGGGTCTCGGCAAACTGGCCGGCGAAGCTGTCCTTTCCGGTCTCATTCGCGACGGACTCGACCAGCAGCCGGTCGGCGGCGCGCAAGCCATCCATCGCTGCACGCTGCTCGGTCGCGACTTGTCCTCCACCGAAGCCGTTCAGCGACATCACCGTGACGAACGCGCCCTTGGCGACGGCTTCGCGCAGCGCTGGGGCAATCAGACCTGCGTTCGGCTGCGTGCCCTCGCGGATCGGTGTCGTGCTGCCCGCCGTCACGCCGTCCAGGTCCGGCCCCGTCACCTTGAGCACGAGGATGGTCGCATCCGGTGCCAAGCCCTGCGTGCCAGAGCCGTTGCGCGCCGCCGCCGCGATCGAGGCGACCTTGCTGCCATGGCCATCATTGTCGTCGATCGCGAAAGGCGGCACCGTCTCGCCTGGACAGGTCGCGCAGCGGGCGATGCGCTGCTCGAAGCCGGTACTGTGGGCCGAGATGCGACCGGCAAACTCGGGCGACGAGCGGGCGATGCCGCTGTCGATGATCGCGATGGTGACGCCCTTGCCGGTGATACCGCGGTCATAGGCATAGGCCGCCTTTGCGCTGACGACAGCGGCCGACGCTCTGTATTCGGCGCTATCGGCGGCCGTTGGTGTCGGCGCTGGCGTGGGAGAAGGTGATGGTGTCGGCGTTGCAGCCGGAGTTGGCGAAGGCGAACCGGTTGGCGGCGCATTCCCGCCGGGCGTGTTCACGCCACTGCCGCCTCCGCCGCATGCGGCGAGCAACAGCGCCGCCGTTGCCGCAGTCGAATTTCTGATGATGGCAAGCCGCCTGCTGCGGCAACCGTGATATTCACCCACGCCCGAACCCCCGTTCGCGTGGTGCCGGCAAGCTGATCCCAGCCGGCGGCACCGCCCCTGTTGAAACGAGGCGGTGCCGGCCCGTGAGCCGGAGATTGGAAACCTGCAGTAAGACAGGCGCGAGCGTCTTTAGGCCTCCGAAGAAGCCCTGGACATACACGCCCGCTCCCCGGCCGAAACTGGTTCGGGCCGGGCATACGGCTACTTACTGACGAGGTTTCCACGCCTCGGTCCGCCTGCTGGCGAACAGACCACCTCTACGCCGGACAGGTTAACAATCTCAAGCGCTGAACTGCGGCTACGACGTCATCGGGCGCAACTCGTGGACGACATCATGCATTATCCGAGGGCGGCATGGGGGCCAGTTCCGCCCGTTAAAAATGGCCGGACGACCGCCGCGGCGTTCCTGCCAACAAGCGGGAACAGCATCCTTCAATCCATAAAGCGGACAAGCACAAAAATTCAGACAGCCGAAGCAATTTTTTCATCATCCTGTCCGAATATCCCAACTGGTCCGCTTTTATGATTGGGAGGCATCGTCATCTCGTCCGCTCCCCCCTCAATCGCCGACGAACCTGCCGGCGACAGCCATTATACGCAGGCCGAGATCGGCGTGATGCTGGGCGCGCTCACTGATTCGGACAGGCAACGGCTCCTTGCTTCGTCGCGCTATCTGGCACGCGACCGGTATATCTTCGCCGCAGATTTGCGGCAGGAAGCCTTCGTCCGGGCCCTTGAAGGGCGGCGCAAATGCCAGCGTAGCTGGAACGTCACCGACTTCCTCGTCGGGATCATGCGCAGCCTGACCTCCGCTGAGCGTGAGGCCGAGTTAGCTGGCCACCGTCCCGTTCTGATCGGCACCTTCGGTGAAGGTGGCATTGATCTGGCTTCACCCGCGCCCTCGCCGGAGCAGGTCGGCCATGACGCCATATATTACCGCCGCACGATCGCTGCGATCCGCGAGGCGATCGACCGCGACCCCCGCCTGACGGCGCTGGTCGACGCGTTGCTGGATGGGGCCAAAGGTGCCGAGCTTCAGCGGCGGTTGGACATCGATGCGACCGAACTTGCTTCACGCCGCAGGCAGCTCAAGCGCGTGCTGAATAACGCTACAGCGAACAGGAGCGTACCGTGATGCCACAGGATGTTGAACTCGAAAAGCTACGGCTAATCGACGACTTCCTCGAAGACGACAGCGATACCCCCCGCGCAAACGATGCCTTTGACGCCGAACTCGAACTAGCAATCGCGGCGGCCGAAAAGTCGAAGCTGCGCCGTATGCACCGCTTCGTCGAACGCGACAAGGACATCTCATGGAAGGCTTCACTAAGCAACGTCCGCTTGCTTTTCAAAACGTCGAACACATTCTAAATTACTTCCTCAGTAGCTTCAACAACTAGGCAGCTTGAGAGGCATGGAATTTCCTAAATTTCACACCGTTTTTTCAAAACTCTTCTAATACTTTCTGGTTTTTGTTTTTAAGTCATTTGCGTACGAAACGGCTCTCCGCACTTTGGACAAGCTCAGTGACACAGCGGGATTTGGACGAGGGCGTCATTTCAAAACAAGTTTTTTCGAACCGCAGCTTTTGCCACCAGCCGACTTTCGCGCACCCGACCCGTGACGACCCCTTTTTCGAGTGGGCATCATCGTTTCCTGCCATAAGCGGGGACTCGGGCGGCGGCCGATTTGACCCTCGATGCATTCGTTCGTGATCGTCTAAACAAGCTGTCCCTCCGCCCAAGGGGTCGGCTACCGCTGGAGATGCTCTAGGCGAAGCGGTAGACGCCGCCCGCTTCGGCCGCGACGAAGCATTCGGGTGCGATACTCGCAGCACGCAATGCCGTGGCCAGTTCCTCAATAGGCTCTTCGCGTGCTTCATCGGTCAGCTGAAATGTGCCCCAGTGAATACCCAGCGCTCGCCCTGCCCCTACATCGTTGAAAATCCTTACGGCGTCGGCCGGGTCAACATGCTGTGCGGCCATGAACCACCTCGGCGCATAGGCACCGATCGGGATGAGGGCGATGTCCGGCGCGCCAAGCCGCTCGCGAACCTCGCCGAAGATGCGCCCGCGACCATAGCCCGTGTCGCCGACAAACCAGATCGAGCCCGCCGGTGTGTCCAGATAATGCCCACTCCACAGCGTCATGCGCGTGTCGCTCGGCCAGCGGTTTGACCAATGGATGGCCGGGGTCAGCGTCGTCGTGATGCCGTTGCCGAGGTCGAGCCGATCCCACCAGTCACCAGTCACGCACCGTGCTGCCGGGACCGCCGCCGTGACGACCGCATCGTTACCGAGCGGCATCGCCATCAGCGGATCGTGCGCGGCCTGAAGGCGCCGCAGCGTATCGACATCAAGATGGTCGTAATGCGCGTGGCTCAGCAGCACGACATCGATTGGGGGTAGGTCGTCGAAGGCGATTCCGGGCGCGGTCACCCGCTTCGGCCCAACGCGGCGGAATGGACTGGCACGCTGCGACCAGACCGGGTCGGTGAGGATGTTCACCCCTGCCGCCTGGATCAGCAGCGAAGCATGGCCGACCATCGTCACGCACAGGCCATCGACGCGCGCCTCAGGCTTGGCGGGCGTCACCGGCACCGACTTCGGCCATTTGGCAGCGGCCCCCGCCAGCTTCCAGCGCAGGATGGCGCGCAAGCCTCGATCGGTACTGGGCTGCCCCGGATTGAAGAAACGGTTACCGTCGAAGTGATCGCTCGGCGGCCCGTCATAATAGCGGTTGCGGACCATGCTCAGGCGACGCTCATCAGCTGTGACGGATAGGCCGCCAGCAAGCTGAGCGCTTCTTCGACCGGGGCGGTCAGCCAGCGTTCCTGATCTTCGGCCAGCAGGATCACCGGCATCGCCTTGGGGTGCCTGGGCGCCACTAGCGGATTGGGCTCGGTCGTGCAGAAGGCATAGACCCGGTCATGATCCTGGTCGACCTTCCAAAGCCCGGCGAAACACGGCGCTGGCTGATCCTCGACGGTGAACCACCAGTTGGTGTCGCCGGGCCCCTGGCGATCACCAGCGGCCTTGGGTTCGGCAAAGCGGGTGAACGGCACCAAGCAGCGATGCTCGGCCTTTAGCAGCCACGGCTTCCACATGTTGCTCTGCATGTTCCGGGCGTTCGTCCACCAGTCGTAGAGAAAGGGCAGTTCCCCCTCTCGCGCTGGCCGCTTACGCGGTTTGCGGGTTGGGAAGCCCCAGCGCATCGTGCTGAGCACCCGTCGGCCCTCCTCGACACGAACGACATAGCCGGGTTTGCCGGGCGCCGCGTAATCCTTCTCGACCTCCAGCGTATTGCTCGCATCGTCGACTGCAGCAAGCGCTTCGAAATAGGTCCGGGGATCGACCTTGATATTGTAAAGATTACACATTCGCCTGTTCGATCACGACCGGTAGCGCGAGACAAGCTTCTTCCACGTCGCGGCATCCGGATAAGGCAGAGCAGCGCCGGTGGGCTGGTCCCGGCCGATCACCACATGGGGACGCTGGGTGCGTCCTTCCGCCTGGCATGCCGAGCAGCATAATCGCCGTCCCACCAATCCGAGCGTGCCGTCCCATCCTCGCCGGTAGAACATCCACCAGAGCGCAACCGCGTCGAGGACGCGGACGTGACCGCATTTCGGACAGGTGAGGCGCAGCGTTCGCTTGTGCAGGGCACACTCCTCCAACGTGCGCAGACGCCGTCCGATATGATCGTGATCGGCCCCTGCCCTGCCTTCTTGGGCACCCCGTTCCCAGCCCTCATCTGCCAACGCCCCTGTCCCGTTCCGATTACCGATCCGCTTCCGCAACGCCTTGACCCGCCTGCGGAATTAACGGAACATATAGCGAACATATGAGTCGCAGCAATGATGTCTTCCACCGCCCCACCCCTCGAAACACTGGCACGCCTGCGGGGCGCCATAGACGCTGTAGGCGGCGGTGAGGGTAGGGTCCTGCCTTTCGGCATCGAGGCGGTCGACACGCGATTGACGGGCGGTGGCCTGGCGCTCGGCGGTTTGCATGAGACCTCTTCGGCGACACCGACCCTTACGGATGATGCGGCTGCCACGCTGTTCGCGGTGGGAATTGCCGCGCGCGCAGCGGCGCAAAGCGGTCGCCGGGTGCTCTGGGCGCTCACCCGGTTCGATCTCTATGCGCCGGGTCTCGAACAGGCCGGCCTCAGCCCTGCCACGCTGTTCTTCGCCGAGGTACGTGAGGACAAGGACGTTCTGGCCGTCATGGAGGATGGCTTGCGCCATGGCGGGCTTGCAGCGGTCGTCGGCGAGGTAAAGCGCGCCGACATGGTTGCGACCCGGCGACTGCAGCTGGCGGCGATGACGGGAAATACCCCTGCCCTGCTTTCACGCCGCTGGCGCCGACAGGGCACCTGCCCACTGACCGAGCTGTCGGCGGCAATGACGCGGTGGCGGATCGCCT
>CAJYRU010000247.1 GCA_913777295.1 uncultured Sphingomonas sp.
GAGGAGGTCGTGTCGGCCGACCTGCTGATCCACGTCCGCGACGTGGCGCATCCCGATACGGCCGCGCAGGCGGCGGACGTGGAAGCGGTCCTGAAGGAGATCGGTGTCGACGATACGACCCCGCGGATCGAGGCGTGGAACAAGCTCGACCTGTTGAGCGAGGACGACCGTATCGAAATGCTGGGGGAGGCGGCGCATCGCGAGGACATCGTTGCGCTGTCGGCACTGACCGGGGAGGGGGTGGACCGCCTCGTCCGCACCGTCGGCGACCGGCTGACCGAGGGGCATCGTCGCTATCGCATCGCGCTCGCGCCCGAGGATGGCGCCAGCGCCGCGTGGCTCCACGCGCATGGCGAGGTGACCGATCACTGGATCGACGACGCGCGCGCGCTGTACGATGTGCGGATGGCGCCGGCGGACTATGAGCGGTTCCTGACCCGCTGACCTGATAAACCGCCGGGCAGGGGGACGCATTGTATGCGTCCCGATCGGCCTGGCGGGAAGGGCAGGAGTCCGCCAGAGTCCGAAAAACGCCGCTCAGGACTCGCCGGGCACTTTCCCGATGCTAGCTACCTGCGCGTCTTTCGGCAATTCCACGGCCCATTTATCCGGAATCGCAGGAAAATAGTCAGGGAAGGGGGCTGATTTTCGCGCTAAGCCAAGCCTCTTCCTGTTCGGCCAGCGATCGCTCGGCAAAATGCGCGTCTTCGGCTTCCATGACCGCAAAGCGATGCTCGAACTTGGCGTTGGCGGCGCGCAATGCCGCTTCGGGATCGACGCCCAGATGCCTCGCCCAATTCACGACCGAAAACAGCAGGTCGCCGACCTCCTCCAGCCGATCCGCCTCGCTCGCCGCCTCGATTTCGGCCAGTTCCTCATCGATCTTGGCCCTCGGCCCCGTCGCATCAGGCCAGTCGAAGCCGACCCGCGCCGCCCGCTTCTGCAGCTTTTCCGCCCTCGCCAGTGCCGGCAGCCCTAAGGCGACACCGGCCAGCGCGCCGTTTTGACCCGCTTTTTCAAGACGTTCGGCTGCCTTGACCTGTTCCCACAGGTAATGCCCGCCAACTTCGGCGTCACCGAAGATGTGCGGATGGCGGCGCTCCATCTTGTCGCTGATCGCATTTACCACATCGCCCAGGTCGAACAGCCCGGCTTCCTCGGCGATCCGGCTATGGAACACGACCTGGAGCAACAGGTCGCCCAGCTCGTCCTTCAGGTCGGAAATGTCACCACGCGCAATCGCGTCGGCGACCTCATAGGCTTCCTCGATGGTGTAGGGCGCGATCGTGGCAAAGGTCTGCGCGCAATCCCATTCGCAGCCATGCTCCGGGTCCCGCAACCGCGCCATGATCGCGACGATACGCCCGACGACATTGCCCGAGGCTGCGACAGGAACTGTGGTCGTGGCATCGTGCGTCGATGCCGCTTGCACATCGCGCGTCGCGTGACAGCTGTCGACCGCATCGACCGCATCGACCGCATCGACTGCGGTTCGATCGTACGTCACGGCATCACGCACCGTAGCGTCGCGCGCTGCACTGTCATGCACCGCGCTGCCACGCACTCCGGCGTCAGGTCCAACCGATCGACCAGCATTTGCACCAACCTCAACCGCCATACATCACGCTCCGATAATAAACATTATGTAAAATCAGGATACTTTACCGGCTTCGAGGATCAATGTTCCGCGTGCCACTCGCCAACTTCCCAACCGCGACAGGAAATTCATTCCCACCACGTCCATTTCGCCAAAGGCCGGCGAAATCACGACCGGCAGGTCCCGCGTTTCCAGCGATCCAATCCGGACCGTCTCGATCCGTCCGCGCGCCGCCTCGATCGTGCCGTTGGCCGTGGTCAGCAACACCGGCGGTACCCGGCGCGGCGTGACACCGATCGCCTTCGCCGTTGCCTCCGAAATGGCGGTCGACGTCGCACCACTGTCGATCAGCATCCGCCGCTCGATACCGTTCAATCGCGCAACCGCCCAGAAATGGCCGTCGACCGATTGCCGGATACGCACCGTGTCGCCATCGACGCTCTGCTCCGCTACGCCCAGCCGTTCCCCAATCGTTCCAGCGAGTTCACTGATCCGCTCGCGGTTGCCGAATGCGACATACAGGACGCCGACGATCACCGCCCAGCCAAGCAACGCGCGCAGGACAGTGCCGATCGACGGCCGCCGCGCCAGAAGCGACGACAGCGGCAGGACCAGCATCAGCAGACCGAACAGGACATAGACGGTCCGGTCGTCGGTCACAGGGTCAGTTCCATCCCGTCATAGCCCGGCTCGACACCGGCCGGCAGGCTGCTCAGCAATGACGCATAGTCCATCGAATGATCCATATGAATCAGGACGGTCCGCACTGCCCGGCAGTTCCGCGAAAATTCGATCGCCTCCGCCAGTGATGGATGTGTCGGATGCGGCGCGACCCGCAATGCATCGACGACCAGGATGTCGACGCCGCGATACAGATCCAGCATCGCCGGGGTCACCGCGCTGAAATCGGTGGCATAGCCGATTGACCCGCGATCGGTATCGAACCGCAGCCCGGCGGACTCGATCGATCCGTGCGGCTGATCCGTACAGCGGATCGACACGTCGCCGATCGCCATCCGGTCCGGCAGCAGCGCGCCGGCAACCGTCGCATGATACCCTGCCCGTCCGGCAAAGACATAGTCGAACCGCGCTTGCAGACTGTCGAGCGTGGTTGACCGGGCATAGCCGGCGACGGGCGCACGAGCATTGTGGAACAGCTGTCGCAGGTCATCGATGCCATGACAGTGATCGGCGTGGTCATGCGTCCACAGCACCGCGTCGACCGTCGCGACATCGGCGGCCAGCAATTGCTCGCGCATGTCCGGGCCGGTGTCGATCAGGATCCGTGTGCCGGCATGTTCGATCAGCGCCGAAACCCGCGTCCGCCGGTTTCGCGGTTCGGCCGGATCGCAGGCTCCCCAGTCGTTTCCGATCCGTGGTACCCCGGATGACGTTCCCGAACCGAGGATGCGGATCTTCATGCCAGCGTCTTGGCGAACAGGCGATGGAAGTTCGCGCGCGTCGCGTCCGCCAACGCCTCAGGCTCCTCACCGCGGAGTTGCGCCAGGAAGCGACAGGTGTCGGCGACGAAGGCGGGTTCGCCCTGCTTGCCCCGATGCGGCACCGGGGCCAGGAACGGCGCGTCGGTTTCGATCAACAGCCGGTCTAGCGGCAGGTCGCGTGCGACCGCCTGCAGGTTCTGCGCGCTCTTGAACGTCACGATCCCCGAAATCGAGATGTAGAAGCCTAGATCGATCGCGATCTGCGCCAGTTCAGCCGAACCGGTAAAGCAATGCAGAACGCCCGGAATGGCCCCCTTCCCCAGCTCGTCGCGCAGGATTGCCGCGGTGTCGTCCTCGGCGTCGCGGGTATGGACCACGATCGGCAGCCCCGTTTCCCGACACGCGGCCAGATGCGCGCGGAAGCTGCGTTGCTGGGCGGCACGGTCGCTATGGTCGTAATAATAGTCGAGGCCACTCTCCCCGATGCCGACCACCCGCGGATGCGCGGCGGCATCGACCAGGCGGGCGGTGTCGATGTGCGGATGCCCGTCCGCCTCATGCGGGTGGATGCCGACCGTGGCCCAGACATCGCTCTCGCGTTCGGCGGTGCCGATCACGGCGCCCCATTCGCTTTCGCGCGTCGAGATGTTGAGCATTGCCACGACCCCGGTGGCACGGGCGCGGGCGAGAACCTCGCCCGACGCCTCGGCCACGCCCTTGTAGTTCAGGTGGCAGTGACTGTCGGCCAGCTTCATGCGGGTTCGACCTCCGCCAGCGCCAGGCGCGGGAAGATCGGCACGGGCGGCGCCATGCGGAAGCCGGCATCGCGTTGCTCGCCATACCAGGTATGGTGGCCCAGCGCGTCATGCCCGCGCCCCGCCTGTCCGAGCTGCGCCAGCAGCGTGGCGGCGGACGCTGGCACGACCGGTTCGATCGCGATGGCAAGATCGCGAATGGCGCGCACCAGCGTCCCAAGGACGGCGTGCATCCGCTCCGGATCGGTCTTGCGCAATGCCCAGGGTGCCTGGACATCAATATACTGGTTGCAGGCAAAGACGCCGCGCATCCATGCCTCCAGCGCCTGTCCGAGCGCCAGGTCGGCAAAGGCGGCGCGATACCCCTCGATGGCTTCCCCGACCGAGGCCAGCAGCGCATCGTCCGCGGGATCGGCGCGCCCGTCGTCGGGCAGTGCGCCCTCCAGATTCTTGGCGATGAACGACAGGGTCCGCTGCGCCAGATTGCCGAAGCTGTTGGCAAGGTCGCTATTCGCCCGCGCTACGATCGCTTCGTCCGAGAAGGTTCCGTCCTGTCCGAAACTGATGTCGCGCAGCAGGAAATAACGCAGCGCATCGACGCCATAGAGTTCAGCTAGCTTGATCGGATCGACGACGTTGCCGGTCGACTTCGACATCTTCTCACCGCGGTTCAGCAGAAAGCCGTGGCCGAACACCTTGTGCGGCAGCGGCAGATTGGCCGACATCAGGAAGGCGGGCCAATAGACGGCGTGGAATCGCACGATGTCCTTGCCGATCAGGTGCAGCGCCGCCGGCCAGTAGCGGTTAGGCGCGTCGGGATAACCCGCACCGGTCAGGTAATTGGTCAGCGCGTCAACCCAGACATACATGACGTGGCCGGGGCTGTCCGGCACCGGCACGCCCCAGTCGAAGCTGGTCCGCGACACCGACAGGTCGGTCAACCCGCCTTCGACGAAACGCAGCACTTCGTTGCGACGGCTTTCGGGCTGGATGAAGTCCGGATTGGCCGCGTAAAAGTCGAGCAGTGGCTGCTGATATTTCGACAAGCGGAAGAACCAGGTTTCTTCTGCCGTCCATTCGACAGGGGTACCCTGTGGCGACAGACGCACCCCGCCCTCGCCGTCGGTCAGTTCCTTTTCCTCGTAGAACGCTTCGTCGCGGACGGAATACCAGCCTTCGTATCGGTCGAGGTAGAGGTCGCCGGCATCGCGCATCGCCGTCCAGATCGCCTGCGACGCGGCATAATGCTGGGGTTCCACCGTGCGGATGAACCGATCGCATGAAATGTTCAGAATGCCGGCCATGTCGCGAAAATGTCCGGACATTTCGTCGGCCAAGTCGCGAACCTCGACCCCGCGATCGCGCGCAGTCTTGACCATTTTCAGGCCATGTTCGTCGGTGCCGGTCTGAAAGCACACGTCGCGTCCCGCCTGCCGCTGAAAACGGGCGATCGCGTCGGCAGCGATCATCTCATAGGCATGGCCGATATGCGGCCGGCCGTTGGGATAATGGATCGCGGTGGTGATGTAGAATGGATCGGACATGGTCCGAGCCTCTAGGCGATCCCGCGCGCGGGCGCCAGTCGTGCGACAAGGCCCGCCATTTCGAACACGGTCGTTTCCGCAACCAGCGACAATGCAGGTGCCATCGCCGCCAGCGCCCGTGCCTTGTCATAGGCGTCCAGTGCGTCGCGAAGCGGCGGGCCGGTCCGGGTGCGCGCGGCCGCGGCGATCAAGGCCGGCGCCCGGTCTAGGAATACGGCATAGCGCGGTTGTGCCGTCTTGCCCGCCAGCGCCTTGGCAAGGCGTGACCGGATCCGGTTGTCCCCATCGCCGGTTTCGGCGATCATGGCCAGATCGCGGTCGAGTGCGGCAACCGATAGGCCGGCATAGGCGAGTGCGCGCCCCGGCGAACCACCGGCTGCAGCGACCAGCGCGTCGACCTCCGATCCGTCGATCTCCGGCGCGGTATCGCGCAGCACCTGTGCGACTTCCGCATCGCGCAGCGGATCGAACCGAAGCTGACGGCACCGCGAGCGGATCGTCGGCAACAACCGGCCCGGCGAGTGGCTGACCAACAGGAAGATCGTCCCAACCGGCGGTTCTTCCAGATTTTTCAGCAACGCGTTGGCGCCCGGCCGTTCCAGATCGTCGATCGCATCGATCACCACGACCCGGCGGGAAGACAGCGCCGGCTTGGTCGCGAACATCGGCTGCAACGTCCGGACCTGATCGATCTTGATGCTGCGGGCGATGTCCTGATCGGGCTTGTCCGGATCTTTGGGCAGACGGACCAGCGCGCGGTAATCGGGATGAGCGCCGGCCGCCATCAACTGCGCAACGCGGTGATCGTCGCCAATCTCACCACGCATCCGGCTGCGTCCGTCCAGCGCCGCCGCCAGCAGCCGCAACGCCATCTCCCGCGCGAATGCCGCCTTGCCGACCCCCTCCGGTCCGCTCAGCAGCCATGCGTGATGGAGCGCCGTGCCCTCCGCGGCCGCGACGAAGGCTTCGCGAGCGGCATCGTTGCCGATCAGGGTCACGGCAGCAGGTCGGCGATCGCGTCGATCAGCCGCGCGGTTACCTGGTCGACTGCGCCGCGGGCATCGATGGAGCGTACCCGTTCCGGTTCCGTTGCCGCGATTCGGGCGAAGGTGGCGGCGACCGAGCGATGAAAGTCGTTGTCGCGCGCCGCGAACCGGTCCGCCGCCACGCCATCACGTGCCTGCGCCCGGGCATCCCCCTCCCCCTCGGGCAGCGTCAGCAGCAGCGTCCGGTCGGGCAGCAGCCCCCGCGATCCGAAACCGTGCAACGCGAGAATTGCGGCATCGTCAATCCCCTGCGCCCCCTGATAGGCGCGGGTGCTGTCGAGGAACCGGTCGCAGATGACCCAGCTACCAGCGTCGACCATCGGCCGGATCAGCTTTTCGACATGATCCGCACGGGCGGCGGCAAACAGCAATGCCTCGGCATGGGCGCTCCAGCGCCGGACGTCGCCCTGCATCAGCAGGGCGCGGATCGCCTCCGCCCCCTCGCTCCCGCCCGGCTCGCGCGTTAGCACCGCATGGATGCCGCGTGCCTCCAGCGCTGCGATGAGGGCGCGGGCCTGGGTCGATTTGCCGACCCCTTCCCCGCCCTCCAGCGTCAGGAACCGCCCGACGGTCAAGCGAACAGCGAGGTCAGGCTTGCCCAGACGCGACCGAAGAAACCGGCCTCCGCCACGTCCTTTTCCGCGACAAGCGGCATACGCTGTTCACCGGTATCGGGCGAAGCGATGACCAGATCGGCGATATGCTGGCCCTTGGCGATCGGCGCCTTGATCGGGCCGGTATAGACGACCTTCGCCGTAATCGGGCTGTTGGTGCCGGCTGGCATGGTCACGGTCAGCGCACGCGGCGCGACGAGGCCGACCGTGGCGGAATCGCCCAACTGCACCTCGGCCGTCTCGACGCGCTTGCCGGCCGCCACGATCGGGCGCGCACGCCACGCGCCAAAGCCCCAGTTCATGAACTTGACCGATTCGGCGATCCGCTGGTTCGCGCTGGTCAGCCCGGCAACGACCATCACCAGACGGCGGCCGTCCTGTTCGGCCGACCCGGTGAAGCCATAGCCGGCCTCTTCGGTATGGCCGGTCTTCAGACCGTCGGCGCCACGCACGCGACCGAGCAACGGATCCCGGTTCGCCTGGGTGATCGCAGCGCCTTCACCCAGCGTCTTGCCCCAGGTGAAATCGGTCTTCGAATAGAATTTCTTGTAAAGCTGCGGATGGTTCTGGATCGTCGCGGTGGCGAGCTTCGCCAGATCGCGCGCGGTTACATAAGTGCGGCCTTCATCCGGCCAACCGTTCGACGTCCCGAAATGGCTGTTGGCAAGGCCCAGTTCCTTTGCCCGCTGGTTCATCAGGTTGGTGAACGCTTCTTCCGAACCGGCGATCTTTTCGGCCAGTACGACGCACGCATCGTTCCCGGACAGGACGATGATCCCGTACAGCAGGTTTTCGACGCTGACATTCTCGTTCACCGACAGGAACATGGTCGATCCGGCCTGCGGCCCGTGCCACTTCTTCCAGGTTTCGGGCGAAACCGTCGCCGTGTCGCTGAGCTTCAGCTCGCCCTTCTTCATAAGGTCGAACGCGACATAGGCGGTCATCATCTTCGCCATCGATGCCGGCGGCATCCGGCGATCGGCATCCTTCGCATACAGCGTTGCGCCCGACGACAGGTCGGTCATGAACGCGACCGGGGCCGGCGTATCGAACGGCGGCGCGGCGGCGATGCCGGGGGTGGCAATGGCGATGGCGGCGATGCTCGAAAGGGCGATCTTACGCATGGGGCACGAGTTTCCGTTCAGTCCTGGGCGATGGTACGGGCGTCGCCGAAGCCGCGACGGGCGATCGACGCACGGGCGGTTTCGGCAGCGGCCCGGGTGGCGAATGGGCCTGCCTGCACCCGGTACAGCCTGCCCGCCCGACGCACAACGCCGCCAACCGATTTTGCAAGCGCAGCGGCGCGGGCGGCGTCTGACAGGGTGGCAACCTGCACGAACCAGCGCCCGGCGGCCGCAACAGGTGCGCTCTTGGCAGGAGCGGGCTTTGGCCGGGGCGGCTGCATGACCGTTGCAACCGGAGTGGGCTTTGGCGCCGGCGTGGCGACCGTTACGGGGGTCGGTGCCGGCTGCGGGACAGGCGTCGGCGGCGACAGCCTGCGACGCAGGGCGGTCAGCAGCGGTGCGGGCGCATCGAGGCGACTGATCACCGTTCCGCTACGCACGGCTGCCTGTTCTGCCGGCGACGGTACGGCAGGACGGAGACGGACGTTCGCTATCGCCCCCGCGCCCAATCCCAGTGCGCGGGCAGCGCCTGCCGACAATTGGCCGATTTCACTGCCCCCTGCGGGCGCCGCGCCTTCGACCAGGACGATAATCGTGCGCCCGCTGATCAGATCGGTGACCTCGGCGAAACTTCCGGCGGGCAGTCCCTTATGTGCCACGGTCAGTTTGGTGGCATCGGGACCGATCGAGACCGCACCGACATCGTCCAGCCGCTGCTCATGGACGACAGGCGGTGGCGCGTCCGCCCCGCCCTGCCCGATCGCCGCCAGCAGCAGCGCCGCTGCGCCGACGCTCATCGGGCCACGGCATCGGCCAACAGGCCGACCGACAACGCGTAATAGTTGGAACAATTATAGTCGAGAATCACCCGGTAGTTGCCGGTCAGCAGATAGGCCGTTTGCCCCGGGCCATCGGGTTCGATCAGCGTCGCCTGGATCGTCGGGTCCAGCCGCCGGCCATCGCTCGGCACCACGCCCAGCGTCTGCCATTCGGACAGCGACCGCCACTGGCTGTGCCGCTCGAACACCCGCGGGCACCGCGGCGACAGCGACTTCGGGGTAAGGATCGACCGGTCGAATCCACCGGGCAGCTGCACGGCGAAGCCCCAAGGCTGTCCCGGCCGCCAGCCGGCATCGACGAAATAATTCGCGATCGACGCCAGCGTGTCTGCCTCGTTCGACCAGATATTTGCGACACCGTCGCCATCGCCGTCGCGCGCCAGTCGCAGGTAGATGGAGGGCAGGAACTGCGGATAGCCGAACGCGCCGGCCCAGCTTCCCTTCAACCGGTCGCGCGGAACGCCCCGGTCGATCATCTTCAGCGTCGCGATGAACTCCGGCTCGAACAGCGACCGGCGGCGCCCTTCATAGGCCAGCGTCGCGAGGCTGCGCGGCAGATCGAAATCGCCGGTATAGCTGCCATAATTGGTTTCATGGCCCCAGATGGCGATCATGATCTCTTCGGGAACGCCGGTCGTCCGCTCGATCGACGCCAGCCGCGAACGCTGTGCGGCATAGGCGGTGCGACCGCGGTTGATCCGGGCCGCATCGACATGTCGCATCCGGTATGGCGCGAACCGCGACACGGTGGTCGTGTTGGACGCCCCCGGTTGCTGCTGGTCCAACTCGACGACGCGGGGATTGTAGGTCAGCGTCGGCAGGACGGCGTCGAGCGTCGACTGCTGCACGCCCTGCGCCCGTGCACGAACCGCTACCTCGCGCAGATAGGACTGGAACCCCTCCGCATCCTGGGCCGACGCCGACGCCCCTGCCATCAGGCTCAGAACGACCGTCAACCCCGCTTTTGCCAAACGCATACACCGGCCTCCCGCTACCCTGTCGTATTGGCACAGCGGACCACGCGGATGAACCCCCTGCGCGACAAAGGCTTGCACAAAGCGTCCTGTCCGCTCTAGGCGGCGAAACGGCCTGAGGAAGAGTGTCCGAGTGGTTTAAGGAACCGGTCTTGAAAACCGGCGAGCGGGCAACCGTTCCGTGGGTTCGAATCCCACCTCTTCCGCCAGAGCTGATCTCGCCGACATTGGCGGAAGTCGCCTGCAATATCGAACATATTACATTTCGGTCGTTGCTGGCATTCCCTGGCGTTCGCGACGATTCGTCGACGGGCGCCTGAAGCTGAGTTGAAAGTGGGCATGAAGCCGGTGGAATTCGAACCCCCTGGAGGCCCATGGCGCGCGTTGGACAGGCTGAAGGTCCGTGGAAGCGTGGCGCTGAAGGCGCCTGGACACCACGCCGACGGTAGTGGCCTATATCTGCGGATCTCAACGCCGGGCGCGCGGTTTTGGGCTTTCATGACCGTGGTGACTGGCAAGTGGGTCGAGATTGGCATCGGTCCTGCGGTATCGGTAAGATTGGCCCCCGCGCGCCGCTTCACCTGCGATCATGCACGACGACACCGCATAATCTCTGGCAGCAGCTCAGACCGTTCTGTCGACGCTATATCGATCCGAAGCTAGCCATAATCCGACGCGACTTCACCAGGCATGTCGCGGAGGACAGCCTTGAAGATCGGTCACGATTCTGACTCGTTCAAACTATGGCGCGAGGCGGCTGCTCGGGGCCGCTGCTCGAGGTTCTACAACCGGACGGTAGCTTGCCCTTCATAGGACACGATGGTCGGACATTCCTACCGTTGCCTCTCCCCCTGCTACGAGATGATTGGCCATCGTATATCCATGGGTAAAGGCGCATTGGACGTTCGCCTTCCGGTTAGCCCAACAAACCCGTACCATCGCTGGACCTGCCGACTGAATTCGCTACTCCGGCCAGTGGGATAGGCAAGCGAACCGCGGTCCGGTCGCAACGACGGACGGGAATTGTAAATGGCAACGGTTGCGCTGGACGGACTGACCAAGCGGTTCAATGATTTGACGGTGGTGCAACCAGCGACGCTGACCATCGATGCCGGGGAGTTCGTGGTGCTGGTCGGGCCGTCGGGCTGCGGGAAGTCGACGTTGCTGCGGATGATCGCCGGGCTGGAGAGTCCCAGCGCCGGTACCGTCGCGATCGGCGGCCGCGACGTCACCCATGCCCCGCCGGCGACTCGCGGTGTGGCGATGGTGTTCCAGTCCTATGCGCTCTATCCGCACCTAAGCGTCGCCGACAACATCGCCTTTCCGCTGAAGGTCGCCCGCCTGCCCAAGCCCGAAATCGCGGAGCGGGTGCGCGAAGCCGCCGCGATGCTCGACCTCACCGAGTTGCTCGCGCGCAAGCCGCGGGCATTGTCGGGGGGACAGCGCCAGCGGGTATCGATCGCCCGCGCCATCGTGCGCCGGCCGCAGGTGCTGTTGCTCGACGAACCGCTCTCCAACCTCGACACGGCGCTGCGCGCGCGGATGCGGCACGAATTCGCACGGCTGCACCAGCAGCTGGGCATGACGATGATCTATGTCACGCACGACCAGCTGGAGGCGATGACCCTCGCCAACCGCATCGTCGTGATGCACGCCGGGCGGATCGAACAGGTCGGCGCCCCGCTCGACGTCTATCGCTGCCCCGCCAGCCTCAGCGTCGCCGCCGCGATCGGATCGCCCGGCATGAACCTGCTGCCCGCCACCGTCGTCGATGCCGATGCGGCGGGCGCCAGCGTCCGGATCGACGATGGCGCAGTGGTGCGGACGAGCGCGCTGGTACCCGGTGGCGCGACCGGCAGCGCGGTGACGCTGGGCGTGCGGCCGGAACACCTGCTGCCCGACCGCCAAGGGCCGTTCGTCGGCGCGGTCGAGCTGTTCGAGCGCCTCGGCCCGCTGTCGTTCGCGCATCTCGGGCGACGGGGCGACGCCGGGTCGATCGTCGCGCAGCTGCCCGGCGACCGCGCGGTGCATCTGGGGGAGGTGCTGCGCTTTGCGGTGCCGCCCGCCGACACGCACCTGTTCGCCCCCGACGGCAGCGCCTATCCCTTGACCCCGCCGCCCAGCAAGCCGGTCAAATAGAAGCGCTGGAGCGCCAGGAACAGCAGCAGCACCGGCATCGTCGTCACCACCGATGCCGCCATCATCAATTCGCCATCGGCGGCATGCTCACGCGCGATCGCTGCAACCGCGACCGGCAGCGTATAGCGATGCTGGTCGGCCAGCACGATCAGCGGCCACAGGAAATCGTTCCAGCTGCCGAGGAACAGGAACAGCGCCAGCGTGATAACGATCGGGGTCAGCAGCGGCAGCACGATGCCGATGAAGATGCGCGCCTCCCCCGCCCCGTCCATCCGCGCGGCATCGATCAGCTCGTCGGGGATCGCCAGCATCGCCTGCCGCACGAACAGCACGCCGAAAATACCCGCCAGCCCCGGCAGGATCACCCCGGCATAGCTGTTGACCAGCCCTAGCTGCCGAAAGATCAGGAACAGCGGCAGCATCGCCACCTGCCCCGGCACGACCAGCGCGGCGATCAGCAGCTTCAGCACCCGTTCGCGCCCGCGAAACTTGAGCTTCGCCATCGCATAGCCTGCCGGTACCGTCAGCAGCAGGCCGAACAGCGTCGACAGCGCGGCGACCGCGATACTGTTCCGGAGCGCAGGCAGGATGCGGTAATCGAACCACGCCCCGTCGATCTGCCGCCGCACCAGCAGCTCGTGATAATTCTCCAGGCTCCAGCGCGACGGCCATAGCGGGATCGGCAACATGGTCGATTCGCCGCGCGGCATGAACGACACGATCACCATGTACGCCAGCGGCGCGATCGTCAGCAGGCCGAGGGCCACGACCAGCGCATTGGCGACGATCGCGCGTTTCCTTCTCACAGCCATTCGCGCCGCCGGGCATAGCGCGTCTGGACCCATGTCACCGCCAGGATCATCTGGAACAGGACGAAGGCGACCGCGCTCGCCTGTCCCAAATTCCACCATTTGAACCCTTCGTCGAACATGAAATACAGGATCGTCGTCGTGCTCTGCGCCGGCCCGCCCAGCGTCATGACATAGGGCTCGGCAAAGATCTGCAGGAACCCCGCGACGCTCATCACCCCGGCCAGCACCAGCGTCGGCCCGATTGCGGGCAGCGTGACATGGCGGAACCGCGTCCAGCGCCCCGCCCCGTCGAGGCGCGCCGCCTCCATCAAATCCTGCGGCACGGCGGCCAGCGCGGCGGTGAACACGATCATGTTGTAGCCGAATATCTTCCACGTCACGAAGATCAGGATCGCCGGGATCGACGTGGCCGGATCGCCCAGCCAGTCGATGGCGGGCACGCCGACGACGCCCAGCGCCTGGTTAACCAGCCCGAACCGGGTATTGAACAGGAACCGCCACACGACGGCGGTCGCGACGATGCTGGTGACATAGGGCGCAAACAGCACGACCCGCCACAACGGCTTCCACCGAACCGTCGCATCGTTCAGCAGCAATGCCGCGAACAGCGACGCGCCGATCGCCATCGGTACGCCCAGCAGCGCAAAGAGCAGCGTATTGCCGATCGCGCGCCAGAACAGCGGCGTCGCGAACAGCGTCGCGAAATTGGCGAACCCGACGACGTGCAGGTTGCCCGGATCGGCCAGCGCGTAGATCGAATAATCGGTGAAGGCGATTGCCATCGCCAGCAACGTCGGCAGCACGAACACGGCGACGATGATCGTCAGCACCGGCAGGGTGAACAGCCATCCGGCGCGGGCTTCGCGCGTCATGCGATCTTTCCCGCATCGACCAGCGCGCGGCGCTGCGCCAGCAACCGGTCGACCCGCGCGTCCAGCGCGGTCAGCGCTTCGTCGATCGTCTGCAATCCCCGCACCACCCGCTCGGCGGCCAGCTGCACCTCGATCTGGATGCGTTCCCATTCGACCGCGGGCGGGATCGGCGCGGGCTGCGTCATCTGGTCGCGAAACGCCGCCAGCACCGGTTGCGCCAGCTGCGGCGAATTCCATGCATCGATCCGCGCGGGCAGGTTGCCGATCATCCGCTGGAATGTCAGTTCGCTCGCCCGCGACGTCATGTGCCGAACCAGCGCCCAGGCGGCGGCCGGCCGGGTCGTGCCGGCCGCGACGCACAGGCTGGCGCTGTCGCCCGAGACCGGGCCGGGACCGTTCGGCCCGGCAAGCCGCGCAGTGCCCCAGCGGGTCGCTGGAATCTCCCCGGCGCGGCGGCTGAGGTCGAGCAGCGTCGTGGGACTGCTGGGCCAGATCGCGAAATACCCTTGGGCAAACGCCGCCAGCGGGTCCTGAACCTCGGTCGACGAGGCGCGCGGGGCCAGCCCCTCGGCAAACAGCTGCGCGTAGAAGGCAAAGGCATGGCGGACCGGATCGGATCGGAAGTTGCCGCGTGTCGCCCGGTCGCGCAGCATCGTCGCGCCGGCCTGCGTCATCATCGTCAGCAGCGCGGTCGGCCAGTTTAGCAGCATCAGGAACACATAGTCGTCGGGCCGTCGCCGTTTGATCGCGCGCGCCATCTCCAACCACCCCGCCCAGTCGAGCGGCGGCGTGGCATAGCCGGCGGCAGCCACAATATCGCGACGGAAATACTGGACCTGCGGCGCAACCGACCAGGGGACGGCATAATCGATCCCGTCGATGCGCAGCGCGTCGCGCAGGCCCGGAATCAACCCGGCGGTCAGCGCCGGCGACGGCACCGGCGCCACCGCCCCAATCATCGCGAACTCGCGGACCCACCCGTTGAACAGCATCAGCACGTCGGGCAGCGCATTGCCCGCATGTGCGGTCAGCAGCTTTTCATGGGCGGCGGTGGTCGGCAGCGACTGCACATCGACCGGGATCCCGGTCGCGGCGGTAAAGTCGGGCATCAGGAACGGCGAATAATCACCCTCATAGCTCATTGCCCACACGCGCAGAGGTGGCCCCCCCGCCGTCGCGCCACAACCGCCAACCGCCAGCGCCGGCAACAGCGCCAGCATGGTCCGGCGGGTCACCCCGCTGATGTTCTGGGAACCCGTCACTGCGCGACCGTGCCGGATCGCCGGCGTCCACGCCAGTCGCGATGTTGCTGAAACATCGAGAAACTTCGGGGAAAATTGGTCCGTTGCCGTACGGTGTCGATCGGCCTGTCGGCGCGTTATTGTCGTGAAACCCGTTCGACGAAGATCGAACGGACCAGGGGGAATTTCCATGCCAACGATCACGCGCCGCCATCTCCTGTCCGGGGTGGCGCTCTTCGCCGCTGCCCATGCACAGGCCCAGACGACCACGCCCGTCGCCTCGACTGAGGCGGCCAGCGACGGGCAGGACGCCGCCAGCGCGAGCGGCGAGGAGATCGTCGTCACCGGATCGCGCATTAGCCGTCCCGATTATGCCGCCCCCAACCCGGTGGTGTCGTTCGGTGCCGCCGACCTGCGGCAATCGGGGACGACCACTGTCACCACCTTCCTGCAACGCGTGCCGGCGCTGACCAATTCGCTTGACAGCACACGCACCGCCGGGCGCAGCCAGGCCGATGGCGCGCTGGGACAGGTCGGGCTGAACCTGCTCGACCTGCGTGGCCTTGGCCCCAATCGCACGCTGGTGCTGGTCAACGGACGGCGGCATGTCGCGGGACAGCCCGATACGGCGGCGGTCGATATCAACGCCATCCCGACCGACCTGATCGAACGGGTCGACGTGCTGACCGGCGCGGCATCGGCGATCTATGGCGCGGACGGAGTGTCGGGCGTCGTCAATTTCGTGCTGCGCCGCGATTTCGACGGCGTGGCGGCGCGGGTGCAGGGCGGGATTTCGGAACGCGGCGATGCCGGCAACCGCTTCGCATCGGTCATCGCCGGGCGCAATTTCGCCGATGGGCGCGGCAACCTGACCCTCGCCTATGAATATAACGCCGAAGATCCACTAACGAACGACGACCGCGACTATCTGGCGCTCGCCCAGCGGCAATATTTCGTAAATGCCGACGATTACGACCCGACCCGATCGGGCAGCTACAAGGTCGCCCCGGTGCGTGACCTGCGTTACCCCTATGGTTCGAACCAGGGCTATGTCGTGATCGGCGACCAGGTATTTCGCGGCGACGGTGCGGCCTATACCCCCGGCCGGTTCCTGCTGAACGATGGCTATTCGGTCGGCGGCGACGATACGCCGGTCGCGGGCTATATCGGCGATATCCTGCCGCGATCCGAACGCCACGCGGTCAACGCGCTTGCCCGATTTGACTTTTCCGACGCGCTCAAACTGTCGGGCGAGGGCAAGTTCGTCCAGAGCGAGGTGACGAGCTTCAGCGGCTATGGCGGCAATTATCCCGCGACCATCGCGCTCGACAATCCGTACATCCCGCTGTCGATCCTGACCGCCGCGCGTGCCGCAGGCCTGACCTCGGTCGATATCAGCCGCAACAATTTCGATATTCCCCGGCGGGGCGAGACCGATCGCCGCCGGACGTGGCGCGGCGTGCTCGACGCCAGCGGGCGTGTGTCGGACCATGCGTCCTACGACGTCAGCTACACCTATGGGCGCACCGATGTGCGCGCGACCAAGCTGAACGACCGGCTGAACACGCGTTTCCTCGAGGCACTCGACGCGGTGCGCGACGCCAGCGGGCAGATCGTGTGCCGCTCGGCCAGCGCGCGGGCAGCGGGCTGCGTGCCGGTCAACACCTTTGGCGGGCGCACCGTCGATGGCCGCTCATTCGACTATTACCTCAGCAACCCGGTCAGCAATGCGCGCCTCGAACAACATGTCGTCAACGCCGCGCTGACCGGCGATTTCGGACAGGTCTTCACGCTGCCCGGCGGCCCGGTCGCCTTTGCCGCCGGTGGCGAATATCGCCGGGAATCGAGCCGGTTCGATCCGGCACAGGCGCTGCTCGACAACGCCTTCTACCAATATGACGAATATATCATCCCCACCCCCTCGCGCGGCAGCTTCGACGTGTGGGAGGCGTTCGGCGAACTGAACGCGCCGCTGCTGAAGGACATGCGGTTCGCCCACCTGCTGTCGGTCGGCGTCGCCGGGCGGCTGTCGGATTATTCGACGATCGGCACGACGCGGACGTGGCAGGTGAACGGCATCTACGCGCCCGTCCCGGCGATCAGCGTGCGCGGATCGTACGGTCGGTCGGTGCGGGCGCCCAATATCGGTGAATTGTTCCGCGCGGCGACCGGCACCAGCAACTTCTTCTCCGACCCCTGCTACCTCGCCAACCGCACCCCCGGCACGCAATTCCGCGCCGCCAATTGTCAGTCGCTCATCACCGCGGCGGGCGGCAGTCCGGCGACCTTCACCGCCGCGAACAATCCCAATGCGACGATCTTCATTCCCGGCACGCAGTCGGGCAATCGCAGCCTACGCCCCGAAGTCGCGCGGACCTGGACCGCCGGGATCGTGCTGCGTCCCGAGATCGTGCCGGGCCTGTCGATCGCGTTCGACTGGTACGATATCGATCTGACCGACGCGATCGCCACGCCGGACGCAAATAAGATCGCCGAGCTGTGCGTCGATCAGCCCAGCCTCGACAACGCCTATTGCACCGCGATCAGCCGCGCGCGCGGTAGCGGCTTCATCGACGGATTCGTCGTGCAGCCGCAGAATGTCGCGGCGTACCGCACGGCCGGCGCCGAACTGAACATTGGCTATCGCTTCACGACCGCGACGATCGGCCGGTTCGACCTGCGCCTCGTCGGCGGGTATCTCGGCCGGTTGGAACAGGTCGCGACACCGGGCGCGGTGGCGGAGAACAATGTCGATCAGCCATTCCGCCCGCGCTACACCCTCGCCTTCTCGCCCAGCTGGGAGAGCGGCGCGCTGACGCTCAGCTACAACCTGCGCTGGCAGAACGGGGTGCGGCGATTTGCCCGGATCGATACCGACAGCAATCCGACCCTCGTCGATCCGCGCTATTTCCGGTACAAGGAATTGTGGAGCCATGACGTGCAGGCACAGGTGCGTGTCAACGACCGCTTCGCCTTCTACGGCGGGGTCAACAACCTGATCGACCAGCGGCCCGATATCGGGTTCGAAACCAACCTGCCGATCTCGCCGGTCGGGCGGTATTTCTATGCCGGGGCACGGGTCGGGATCGGTGCGCGCTGACCCTTGATCGACGGCGCGCCAAGGGCCAAGGGGCGGACATGCAGCATGTTCCGCCCCGCCTCGCGTCCTACGACGTCGTAATCCCCTGTCACAACCGCGCGCATGTCGTCGCCGACGCAGTTGCCAGCGTGCTGGCGCAGGATCATGCGCCGTGCCGGGTGATCGTGGTCGACGACGGATCGACCGATGCGAGCGCGACGGTGATCCGGGCACTCGCCGCGACGCACGACCGGGTGGAGGCAGTGATCCTGCCGCGCAACGTTGGCGCATCGCAGGCGCGCAACAGCGGGGTAGCGCTGGCCACCGCCGAATGGGTCGCCTTCCTCGACAGTGACGATGTATGGCTGCCGGGTGCCGCGATCATGTTGCTTTCGTCGCACGTTACGGCGGGCCACGACATCATCGTCGGCCATTTTGCGCGGATCGAAGGGGATGCACCGCCGACCGAACCCGAATGCGGATGGGATGGCGACTGCATCGGCGCCGGGCTGATGAGCGGCGGGGTGATCGGGCCGAGCTGGTCGGTGGTCCGCCGCCAAATGGTCGAACGGGTGCATGGCTTCGACCCCAGCTTTCACAATTGCAACGATTGGGACTTCTATACGCGCGCCGCTGCGGCCGGCGCGCGCTTCGTCCGGTTGGACGGATGCGTCGCCTATTATCGAACCGTCGCCGGTAGCCGGCTGGTCAACGATACCGCGATCGGCGAGCAGAACGCCCGCCGCGTCCTGGCGCATCCCTATTTCGACCACTGGCGACTTTCGCAAGCGCTCAGCGCCTGACAGTCGATCCAACGGAACCGATACATGCTACGAATTGCGACGCCTGGTCGGTCAGGACGTGTAGCGGTCCAAGCGTGCGTGACCGACGACACAACAACACCGGTCGCAACATGTGTCGCACAGTAGTACAGCCGTTTTAATTGCCAAAGCTATGTTATTTGAAATTGATAGGCCGGCCGACACCGTCAGCTTGTCATTATCAAGTAAGAGAATGAGAAATATTCGTCAGCAATCCTGCGACTTAGGAAGTTTGATCCCGCCGGATCTCCACGGAAATATTCAGCCCAACATTATCGTCTGGATATACCGTTTACGAATCTACAGTTCGGGTACTGGAAATTTAGCGTGACAGAAAGCTGTTCATTAGTTTTCACCGATATTATCGACCTTCATTTATTAAAAAGGACTATCGCGCGATCTAGGAAGGCGAACACCGCTTTTGCAACCTGGCGACGGGACGATGCGAGGGGATCGCCAAATTCGTGATAGTCTGGGCGAAGCAGAATGGCACCTGGCGGATCACCAGCGTCCTGAGCTACGGGCGCCGCGCTGCAACTGCTGCGGGATGGCGAAGCACTACTGACGGATAATCCGTTGTGCGCTTCCCGATCCGGCTTGACGGATCAGACCCAAAGACGGAGGTTGGCACTGACCCTGCCAATGCCCAGAACCGGACGCTTGTTCATCAATCCCAAATTCGCGGGCTGTGGCAACTTGAGAGCTGAGGGCGCCGTACGACGGATGACCATCCTCGCTTTTCCGATTCGCACGAAGGTCGATTGTAAAACGCAGAACGGACCGTACCGTAGGAACAACACACTGGCTTATCGGTAATGTGATGATTTTCTTGCGAATGCCCGAATGAACCAAACACGGCGAACGATCCTGATCGGCACTGCTGTCGCGGCCTGCGGTGCCTCGGTGCCGGCGCCAGCCAGGAGGCAGAGGCGTACGGCGATGCCAGTCCAGTCATGGATGGCGCTTGCTTCAGTGCCGGGGGCAAACTGGGCCGTACTCGACGGCGAAGCGGACCCGGTCAGCGCTGCAGCAGGATACGCAAAAGCCGGCGAGGCGAACGCAACCACGGAGACGTTGTTCGAAGCCGCTTCCCTGTCAAAGCCGGTCCTGGCGGCTGCCATCCACGACCTCGTGCGCGACGGCAGCATTGATCTCGACGAGCCTGTTGCCAGGCATCTCGATTTCACGATGGATATCGCGACGCGGACCACAACGCCTCGTCACCTGCTGTCGCATTGCAGTGGTCTGCCAAATTGGCGGACCGAGGCCGGCAGTGATCTGGTCAGCAGGTTCAAGCCCGGTTCCGACTTTCGCTATTCGGGAGAGGGCTACGCCCTGCTCGCTCGCCTCGCCGAGGTAGTCACGGGGCAGACCGCAGCGGAGGTCGTCCGGTCCCGGGTTCTGACGCCAGCGGGAATGACCCGGAGCGGCTATGGGTGGTCGGCAGGCCAATCGCCTGCGGTGGCATGGGCGCATGATGCCGGCGGCGAGTTGATGGCGGACAAGGGACCCGCGCAGTTCGAGACGAGCCGGGATGCCGGGCCTCGCCGCTCTATCGAGACATGGACGCAGGATGAACGCATTGCGGCAGCCAAGGCGCTCGACAAGCCGGCGCTGCCTGTCTTCATGGCTCCGAACATGGCGGCGGGACTGTGGACGACGGCGAGCGACTATGGCCGCTTCGCCCGCTTTGCGCGCCGCTACCCGGCCATGAATATTCCGACCGTCAAGGTCGAAGGTAGTCTGGCCTGGGGCCTGGGATGGGGACTGGAACAGTCGGGTTCGGACCGGTTCGCCTGGCACTGGGGCGCCAATGACGGCGTCGCCAACCTGTTCGTTCTCGACCTCGTCAGCAACGACGGACTGGTCGTGCTGACGAACGGGGCTGGGGGGCAGCGGGTCTACGAACGAGCCGCCCGCGTCAGGTTCGGACGCGAGTTTGACGCTTTCACGTGGCTGCAGCCGTGAAGCCGGCCAACGCGCGGTTACAGACGACGGCGTAGACCCAGAACCGATCATCCAACGTGGTTTTCGGGCTACCCAAATTCGCCCGTTCGTTCATGTGCGATATGCAGGTACGAGACAGGGTGTGTTAGTGCGGCGTTGGCTCGTTACTGCCGTCAAGTTACGGTTGACGCTCGAACCGGATGGGAGGACCACCTTCGATAATGTCGAAGTGGTTTGCTCCGGCGGCGAACCGGATGACGATCCCCATACCGCTTGCAAAGAACCGATCATCGGGTAGCGCGATCAGACGTTCCGGAGCAGGGCCGCCGGTATGCGCATCTAGTCCGTCGTCGCGCGCCTCGAACGACACCGACAGACCGCCTCCTTCGAACCGCCCTGCCCTGTTCGACAATGCGTCGGCGGACAGATGCTGTTCCGTTGCGGCCGGAGCAGCAATTTCACTCCACCTATACTCGGTTGCTACCGCACGGACGATCTCGTCCATCAGCCGCCGCCCCTGCCCGCCATTGGTCAGGATCACGATGCCTTCACCCTTGTCGGCATAGGCCAGCATCGACGACTGATACCCTTCGTTCAGCCCGTCATGTCCGAAACGCTTCGCCCCATCGGTGTAGAGGACCGGGCCAAGACCCCAATTGTCGCGCACCGGCGTCAGCATCGTTGCAGTCATGCGAGGAGACAATCGATGCCCGGGCCGACCCGCCGCCGATGTCTGTACGTCGATCAGCAACCGTGCAAGGTCGCTCGCAGTCGTCCACAGGCCGGCGGGGCCGAGTTCGGGATAGACGTGGTAGTTGCCCGCAATCGGTTGCCCGTTCGCATGGCCAGAAGCGAGATCGTTGCTGATCGCCGGGGCGGACGCGAGGGAGAAACTGCTGTGCGTCATCCCGAGCGGGCGTAGTATCTCGCGGTCGGCCAGCTTGGCAAACGACAGACCGGTTACATCCGACAAGGCGAGCTGCGCCACGACATAGCCGCCACCCGAATAGCGCCACTGCCCGCCTGCTGGCAGGATGCTGCGAACCGGTTCGCTATTGGCGGGCGGCTTGCCATCCAGGATTTGTACCGTGTCGGGCAGCGGCGTCCCGGACGCATAGCCCGGAAAGCCGTGTACGCTCAGGCCGGCGGTATGGCTGAGCAACTGCCGCAGCGACACGCCTTGCGGCGCCAGTTTCGCATCCGGCGGCAGATGCCAACTGCGCAATGCGGTGTTGATGTCTGCATCAAGGGCGATCTTGCCCTGCTCGACCAACCGCAACGCCAGCATGGCCGTCACGACCTTGCTGATCGAAGCCGCCTGAAACACGGTGTTCGGTGTCACCGGCGCACAACTTGAAGCGTCCCTGACGCCCCAACCCCGCGCCCATGCAATCCTGCCGCCGTGAATGACGGCCACGCTCACGCCCGGCACGCCATGGATCCGCATCCGTTCGATCAGGGTCGACGGTCGCTCGCCCGGCACCAGTACCGGCGGCCGCAGATTTGCCATGACGCTGCGAACGCGGGCGTCGACCGGTCCGCCGGCCGTTTCGTCAAAGATGGAACAATTCCGCGCTTCCGCCCGCGCCGGACCAGCAATCGACACACCAAGGCACAACAATGTCAGAACCATTCGCATGACCGGATTTTCCCTGTGACACGGACGAGCGATACCGTTGCGGCCCGGAAGGACGCAGCGACATTCGCAATCTTCAGGACATCAGTCGGCGGTCTCGCCGACCATATCGGGTTTCGACAACTCGCTGTGCCAGCGCGCCATTGCGTGCAGAATGACCAGTTCAACGATCAGGATCGCCGACTGCAACAGCAGTTGCGTCAGATCAAGGTACAGTAGCACCATCACGGGAAGGACGGTTGCGGTTGCCGCCAACGTCAGCGACGCCGTCTTCACCACGCGCGGCCAGTCCCGTTCGAGGATCAGCCATGCCATGCGTAGATGCCCGACGCCCAGCACCAGCAACAGCCCGATGACCGAAGGCACCACCATCCGATACGCGCTGACAGTCAACGGATCTTGATGCGCGATCAGGTCGATGACACCGGCATCCGGCACGAAGAACGGAAAGTCGAGCACGGCGCAACCAATCTGCAACGCCGCCAGCGGGACCATCAGCCCGAGCGCCAGGACATGCGCGGTCAGGGTGAAGCGCCCTTCCGCGTGAACCGGCAACCGCAGAACGGTCGCGAGGAAGCAGCCTAGTGCGAAACGCAGCGCCCCGCCGACCTCGATCGCAACTTCCACTTCGGCCTGCATGGCACGGCCCCAGGGGCGACGGCGTCCCTCCATGCAGGCGATAGCCAACGTCATCAGGGCGCGTGCCAGAAATGCCTTCATGCCTGCACTACTCCCCCGGCCGGAAAACTCGCCGGATCGACTACTTCGTGTGCCAGGACTGCCCCTGTCGCAGTCAGGCGGTAGGCGTGCCGCGCCGGACGTCCTGCCCGCTCAGGGGGATGCCACTCTGCCTCGACCAGTCCTTGGTCGGTCATCCGCACCAACAGCGGGTAGAGCGTCCCCGATTGCAGGCCGGTTTCCTTCATCAAGTCATAGCCATAGCGCCACTGCTGCGTACGCGTGGAAAGCGCAGCGAGCAACGTCAGCATCTGTCTGGAGGGGCGACGACTTCTAGGCATACGCGAACGTCACATATGTAGAGTTATCCGTCAAGCAGCTTGTCCGTCGGGCATTACCGGTCAAATTTGCTGGCGCCAGCATCGGGATGAGCCGGGCGGTCGTTGGCTGTCCCGAAAGGGGGCGGGAAAAATGTATTGGCCTTCTCGAAACCCAAATTGACCGGGTCTGGAGATGCAGCCTGATCCGGTCAGCGCATCTTGCAGCGAGGTGACCCGATCACCTTGTTCGCTGCCGCTCGAATAGCCGACATCGGATCCGGAATTTTTGACAGTTCCGGTGCCTCCACCCGAAGATGTTCGACACCGCTACCCCATTGTTGACGCCACCACTTGTTGGCAGCGCGCGAGTCCACTCGAGGGAGCGTGCTACGGGCATCGCGCAGCAGGTCGTCGGGCGGGATCAGGGCTCGACCATCGGCAAGTGCGCGCGACAAGTCCTTCGCCAGATCCACATTAGCGACCCTCGGCATATCTGCTGCACGACGGCCCAGATCAGCCATAAGGTCGCGCTTGGCCGCGTCCCATTCCTCCGCCGTAAAGCCCGTCGTGGTGAGGTCACATGTGACCTTGCGCAAACCCGCGACCGCCGGTTCCCAGCGGCCCTCCGAAAAATTGTCCCAGAGCATGATCTGACGCTGACCATGCTCGCCATTGTCAATGAACATGCCGACTTTCCCGGGCGGACTGTTCGCGTGAAGCGCGGCGAGGCGCAGGTTGATCGCACGCGTAACCAGTAGATCCATGAGATCGTTGCGGGCCTGGCGGTCACGCGATGATGGCGGGGCCGGTGGGGGCATTACGACCGTCATCAACGCCGTTCTACGCCCCTGCGGCAGCGCGGAGAAACTGATCGGCCGAATATGACTGCGATCGAATACCGGAAAGGGTACGCGGCGAACAGCCGGTTGTGCAGACTCCCAGTCTCCAAAACGCTTCTCGATCAACGCCTTCATGGCGTCGGGCGTCACGTTGCCGACTATGACGATCATCATGTTTTCGGGACGGTGAAGACGTTGATAGACGCTCCGGATGGTATCGATACTCGCGACCGGCACATCGTCCGAGTTCTGCGCGTCGATCACGTCGTTCGGTGAGCCGGGTGCGATGGCGGCGATGTAGCTGGCATAGATGTCGTTTCCGAGCTTCTTATCGGCCATTTCCCGCATGACTTCGCCCCGCGAGGCGTCGACGGCATCTGCGCGAAGGGTCATCCCCGTCGCAGCATCCCTGAACAGGGTCAGCAACACATCAATGTCGTTTGGGGACGTTGTCTTGATCGAGAGATAGTAATTGGTCTCTCGCCACGACGTGGAGCCTGCATTCGGTGCTGGCAACGTCAGCGGAATGCCGATGCGTTTCAGATGATCGAAGTCGTCCGGCGCGGCGACGGCTGGACTATGAAACGCGATATGCTCGATCAGATGCGCCAGTCCACGTTCACCGGGCCGACGTTCGACAATAAAGCCGCCTTCGTTGCGCATGAGCAGCGCAACGCCAGGTTCCTCACCTCGCCGGGGCAGGATCGAGAACCGTACGCCATTCGCAAGGCGTCCGATTAAGGGTTTCCTCCAATCGGAAGCCGGAACGTCACCGGGTTCTGCGCTGCCACTGCCAAGAGGGGACGCCCTATCTTGAGCAAGTACGGAAGTGGAAATTGCGAGCAAGGGAGCGAGGATCGAAAGTAGCAGCGATTTGCCGTTGTTCCGCATGTAAGCTTCTTGCCTTGGCTGACCGTCTGCGTGGTGTCACTACCAGCAGGCAGGATCGTGAATGTGCGTTCTTTGAGGCAGAATGGTGACTGGCGCTTCGCGTATGCGACGCTAATTGCCCTTCGGGATAGTCCGAAAAGGACCGGGACGACCCTCAATCCACTGTCCGCGGCGAAAAGGAACTTCCGACAAGCTGCCACTCGTTCGGTTCACGGTGATCAAGACCTGGCTGATCGATGGGGAGATTTCCGCTTTTGCTGGAGCCTTGAGAGGGGGGCAGCAACATGCACGCAGCGGCATAATTTGAATTGATCATCGCGATGTTCTTGGTGATCGTCGGATTGCATGATCTTGCGCGGCGCCTCTCGCTTCCGCCTGCGGCGGCGCTCATCATAGGCGGGGGAGCAGTCGCCTTCGTCCCCGGCCTGCCCGCGGTCGCTATCGACCCGGAGCTGATCCTTGTCCTGTTCCTGCCGCCGCTGCTGATGGACGGCGCCTGGTTCACCGCGATCGCGCCGTTCCGCCGCCACATGGCCGGCATCCTGTCGCTGGCGGTCGGTGCCGTGTTCTTCACGACCGCGGTCGTCGCGGTCGTCACCAAGCTGCTGCTGCCGGCGCTGCCGTGGGCGGCGTGCGTGGCGCTGGGCGCGATCTTGTCGCCCCCTGACGCAGTGTCAGCGCGCGCCGTGCTTCAGCAGGTCCGCTTGCCGCGACGTCTTTCGACCTTGCTAGAAGGCGAAAGCCTGCTCAACGATGCCGCCGGGCTGGTACTCTTTCGCTTCGCTGTGGCAGCGGTGCTGACCGGCACCTTCGGCATTGGAGCGGCAACCGGCACCTTCTTCCTGCTCGTGATCGGCGGTATCGCGATCGGCGCCGCTATCGGCGCGCTCTGGGTGCTGTTGTTGCGCCGGCTCGGCGACGACACGCTGATGATCGCCGCGACGATGCTGGTATACTGGAGCGCCTACATCGCCGGCGAACTGCTCCATGTCTCCGGCGTGATCGCCGTCGTGACCGCGGGCCTGACCTGCGGCTGGTTCCAGCATGTCGCATTCAGCGCCAGGGTGAGGATCCGCGCCCTCGCCTTCTGGCAGGTCCTTGTCTTTCTCCTCGAAGCGGCGGTGTTCACGCTGATCGGGCTATCGCTGCGCGGGATCCTGGACCGCATTGGCGATCCCGCGCGCATCCTCGACACCACGGCGATCCCGGTCCTCCTGATCGTCCTGACGGTGATTGTCGCACGGTTCGTGTGGATTTTCGCCGTCGATGCCGTCGTCGCGCTCCTGCGCTGGATCGGCTGGGCGTCGGCACGCCCCCTTGGGTAGACGCGCGGCGCTCGTCATGAGCTGGGCGGGAATGCGTGGTGTGGTGACGCTGGCGGTGGCGTTTTCGTTACCGGAAACGATGCCTCAGCGTGATCTGATGCTGGTCACCGCCTTCACAGTGATTCTGGTGACCGTCCTCGTCCAGGGCACGTCGCTGGGTTGGATCATCAACCGCGCGCGGCCAGCGGAAGATGCGGCCGCGCTACCGCCGCTCGACCTGCACGCCGCCGAACACGCGATGTTCCGGGCGCAGCTCTTGGAGGTCGAGCGCGAAGCGCATGACGCCGACGGAGAGGTCATCCATCCCCAGCTGCTACGTCGCTATCGCACCCGCGCCACCGCGGGTGAGGCGTTCGACGGAACTGCGGAAGAGCGCAACGAAGCGATAGCGCGCCACTTCGACGTCATCGTCGCGGCGGTGCAAGCGGGCCGCGCCGAGCTGGTCAGGCTGCATCGCGCCGGCCAGATCGACGACGAGACTCTCCACGATCTCGAACAAGACCTCGACCTGGAGGAATTGGGCGCCGTCGCGGCCAAAGGATGAGGTGATCCGCCCCTCACCCGGCATCGGACCCCAAATCCACTGCATCGGAAAAGCGGCCGTTGTTGGTCCGGTATCCTATCGGATCGATGCAGGGACAGCCAATGTCGCGATCGTCCCGCCGCCCTCCGCTTCGCCAAGCGACACGGTCCCGCCGTGCAGGTCGGCGAATGTCTGCACGATACTCAGTCCCAGTCCGACGCCGCCGGTTTCTCGGCTGCGCGAAGCGTCGCCACGTTCGAACGGACGCAACAGTCGCGTACGATCGCCTGGCGGTATTCCGGGACCCGCGTCGATCACGCGGACGATGGCGGTGTCGTCTTCGTTCGCGACCTCGACCCGGCCGCCGCCGGCATAGTCTTCGGCATTGCGAACGAGATTTTCGACCGCGCGGCGAAAGGCCGGCTCGACTGCGATCGCCGTGACCTCCGGTCCGTCCATCAAACACATGGTAGGCAGGTCGGCCACGACCTCCGCCACCATCGTCCGGACCTGCACCGGATGGCGTGTCGCATTGGCGGTGCGGGCATAATCCAGGACATCGGCGATCATCGCGCCCATACGGTCGGCGTCGGCGGCCATGCGGGCGCGCTGCGGCTCCGGCACCGCTTCGATCCGCAGCTTCAGGCTGGTCAGCGGAGTGCGCAGGTCGTGCGCGACAGCGGTCAACATGCGCATCCGTTCATCGGTTTCGGCGGATAGGCGCGCGCGCAGATGAAGGATCGCGCGCGCGGCGTCCTGCAATTCGCGCGGCCCTTGCGCCTGCGGTGGATCGCGGCCGTCGTCGATCGCCGACGCCAAGGCGCGGAACGGTCGGGTGAGGCGCCGGGCGAACAGCCAGACGAGCGGCGCCAGCACCGCAAGGCTGGCGACGAGCGCGACCAGCACCTTCAGGCGCCATCCGCCAAAGATCGGCGACTGTGGTGTGACGGTCAGCCATCGGCCATCCGCCAGACGCACGCTGGCGGCAAAGGCGGGTTGCGGCAACGTGAGCAGGACCTTGCC
Organism: uncultured Sphingomonas sp.; assembly: GCA_913777295.1. Taxonomy (GTDB): domain Bacteria; phylum Pseudomonadota; class Alphaproteobacteria; order Sphingomonadales; family Sphingomonadaceae; genus Sphingomonas. The sequence goes on from CAJYRU010000247.1 coordinate 28,082, forward strand.
GATCAGCAAATCCGGCATGCCTGCAGGAACGATCCGCATGGGCAGCACGCCCCCCTGGCGGCGGATGACGACCGATCCGACGGGCGGGGTGCCGCCCGGCCACAGCATCTTGCCGGCCGCGTCGCCCTTGCCCCGCGCCGAGAAGACGACGACGCCGTCACCGCGGGTCGGACGGGTGCTCCGATCGAGCCAGGCGACCCGTACGTCCGCGATGGGACGGCCGATTGCCTGCGCCAGAACCGGCTGGAGCAGCGTGGCCGGCGTCCCGTCGGGCGGCCTTCCGATCGTGCGGGCCAGACCGGCATTCGTGCCGCGCAGCGCCGCGACGGCATCGGCAACGGTCATGCGCACGGCGGGTGGATCGGGCATCAACAGGACGATGCTGGCCGTTATCGCAACGCTGAGCACGGCGATCGCGACGCTGAACCCGCCGATCGCAGTCAGGGCGCTCGGCCGCCGCCAGACGCTGCGTATCATGCCGGTCGCACCGCGGGCAGAAAGCGATAGCCCGCCCCGCGAACGGTTTCGATCAGCGGGGCAGTGTCACCTTCCGCCAGCTTGCGGCGCAACCGGCTGACGGCGATGTCGATCGCCCGATCGTAGGACGCCGCATCGAGACCCCGTGCGACGTTCAGCAATGTGTCCCGGCTGAGCACCCGTCCGGGGCGCCGCACGAAAGCAGCCAGCAGCGCATGTTCGCCTTCGCTCAGCAGCAACGGGCGCCCGTGCGGATCGCGCAGGCGTCGTTCGTCGGGGCTGAACCACCAGCCGGCAAACGCGACCGCATCGCCCTGTACCGTTGCAGTCTCCATGCGCGGCCGCCGCAGCAACGCCCGTACGCGCGCCAGCAGTTCGCGCGGCTCGAACGGCTTGGCTAGGTAATCCCATGCCCCGACCTCCAGCCCGACGACGCGATCGGTGACGCCATCGAGCGCGCTCAGCATCAGGATCGGCGTGCCGGTCGGCGCCAGGCGACGGCATAGGGACAGCCCATCCTCCCCTGGCATCATCACGTCGATCACGAGCAGGTCGGCCGGTGCCTCGGCCAGCAATTGGCCACAGGCGACGGCACCGCTGGCGGTGCGGACTGTATAGCCATGATCGCCGAGATACTCGGCCAGGGCGTCGCGGATGCTGGTGTCGTCGTCCACCACGACGATGCGGTCTCGGGAAGGGGTAGCGCTGTGCATCGCATCTGCCGATAGCACGGCTTTGTAGCATCTTTGTATCTGGCACCGTCACCAACGCGGCATCGTCCCGCTACCTCGATCTGCTCTCCTGACCCTCGCTTCAATCTGGAGAGCCCTATGATCACGACCATCCTTCTCGCCATGGCCTCACCCGCCGCGGCCCCCGTACCGGCGCCGACGTGCGCATCGCCCCAGTCGGCCGATCGTGTCGCCGGACGCTGGGTCGGCACGTTCGCAGGGGCCGACTGGACGTTCGAACTGACCCGCGATGCAAAGGGGTGGTCGGGACGCTACCAGTCGTCGAGGGCGCCGGTCTGGCGAGCGCTCGAGGCGGTGTCGGTGACGGCGGGCTGCGCGACGTTCAGCCTGAAGTCCGAACCCCGCGTCACCTTTGCCGTGGCGCTGGATGATGGCGGTACGGCGCTGACGGGCGATGCGCACATCGCAGGCCTCGCAACGCTGCCATTCGCGGCGAAGCGGACCTCGTGACGCAGTGACGACGATCATCGGCATAGGCCTGCTCGCGGCAACCCAGGTGGCGCCCCCCGAGCCTGCCCCTGCCCCGCCGCCCGCCATTCAATTCCGCGGATCGGACGGCCAGCCGCTACCCGAGGACGTCCAGCGAAAGCTGCGCGAGCAGTACAAGGACGCACCGCCCCCGACACGGCCCGCGAGCGCGTCCGGCGACATCGTCGTCAACGGGCGGCCGCCGCGTGGGTCGGTCATCGGCGACATCAAGCCCGAACGCACGCTTTCGGCGCTCGACATCCGATCCTATGGCACAGCGACGGTATCCGAGCTGATACAGGCGCTCGGCGCGCAGGTGTCGAGCGGGCGCAATGACGCTTCGGCCGATCCGATCGTCCTGCTGAACGGTCGCCGCGTATCGAGCTTTGCCGAAATCGCCCGGCTTCCCACCGAGGCGATCGAGCGAACCGAGATTCTGCCCGAAGAGGTTGCGTTGAAATACGGCTATCCGGCCGATCGCAAGGTGGTGAACGTCGTCGCCTTCGAACGCTTTACCTCGCGGATCGTCCAGGGGAGCCTCGCCGGCCCGACCGCGGGGGGACAGTCGACGATCGCGGGCGGCGGCGGCTATCTGCGCATCCACGGCGATACGCGCACGATGCTCGACGCCGATGTCAGCCGGTCGAGCGCGCTGCTGGAAAGCGCGCGCGACGTGCGGCAGCCGGGCGGCGATCCGACGCTGGGCGACGATCGCACGCTGTTGCCTGGGACCCGTCGCCTCACCCTGAACGCGACCGTCGCGGCCAACCCGATCGCCGACGTGGCGGCAACGCTCAACGGACGGGTCGAGACCAGCAAGACCAAGGCGCTGGTCGGGCTGGGACCGGATGGCGTGCTGCGCCGCGACGTCGACAGCGCGACGCTGCATCTCGGCACGACGATCGCCGGGCGGCTGCGACAGTGGCAGTGGACCGCGACCGGCAACCTCGACCGCACCACGAACGACAGCACGACCGACACGGGCATTCCCGCCACCCCGCGCAACCTTGCACGTTTCGCCACCCTGACGGCCAACGCCGATCTGCTGGCCAGCGGATCCCCCTTCACCCTGCCTGCCGGGGCCGCATCGCTCAGCCTGCGATCGGGCGTCACGACGCGCGACGTCAGCAGCCGATCCCAACTGGGCACGCTGACGCGGGTCGGATCGCTGCAGCGGGACACCGCCAGTGTCCAAGCCACCATCGACCTGCCGATCGCAGGGGCGGCGACCTCGTCACTCGCGTCGATCGGCGCGCTGTCGGCCAACGCGACCGTCGCCGCGGAACGCCTGTCGGACGTCGGCACGTTGTGGACCCTGGGCTATGGCCTGCACTGGACGCCTCTGCCAGCGCTATCGCTGCTCGTATCGGTCAGCGACACGCGATCGGCCCCGACGGTCGAGCAGCTAGGCGCGCCGCTGATCGTCGTACCCAACGTCCGCACCTTCGATGCGCGCCGCGGGGAAACGGTCGATATCACGCGCAGCTTCGGCGGCAATCCGGGGCTTCGCGCCGACGATCGCCACGTCTTCACCGCAGGCGCGACGTTCAAGCCGATGGCCGGGACGGATCTGGTCTTCACGCTCGACTACATCCGCACGCGGATCGACGATCCGATCGCCGCCTTCCCCATCGCGTTGCGGCAGGTCGAGGATGCGTTCCCGGATCGCTTCACCCGCGACACGACGGGTCGCCTGCAGCGCATCGACGCGTCGCCGGTCAACTTCGCACGATCGAATCAGCAGCAGATCCGCTGGGGCCTGAGCTTCATGCGGCCGCTCGGCCCGGTGCCGCCCGGTCTTCAGAACGCCAACGTGCGCGTGTTCTCGAGCCTCGACGAGGCCAAGCGCCGCCTGCCGCCGGGCGCGCGCCTGGAGACGGTGGAGGCCGGCAGCCCTGCCGCCCGACGGGTCGAAAACCTTACGAGCCGGCTGATGCTGTCGCTGCAACACAGTTGGCGCGTCGAGGACAGCGTATCGCTGCGCGCAGGCGGGCCGGTCCTGAACCTGCTCGACGGGGCTGCGCTGGACACGCGCGGCGGTCGCCCCCGGCACGAGGTCGAGTTCCAGGCCAGCGCCTTCAAACGCGGCCTGGGCGCCCGCGTCACTGCGACATGGCAGAGCGGGACGTCGATCCGCGGTGTGGGTGCGCTGGCGGGCGATCTGGACTTCGGCGCCCTGGCGACGATCAACCTCGCGCTGTTCGCCAACGTCGGCGACCATCTGGGACGAACGAAGGCGCCCGCCTGGCTCAAGGGTACGCGCATGACGTTGGGCGTGACCAACGTCCTCGACACACGCCAGACCGTGCGCGACGACTTGGGTTCCACGCCGTTGATCTACCAGAATGCCTATCTCAACCCGCTGGGCCGGACGGTTGCTTTCGGGTTGCGAAAGGTGCTGTAGCGTCGGCAGGCGGACGAACATCTGCCCGGACATTCAAACGGCCGTCCCCGCCTCCCAACTTCGGACATTCGTTCCTCGGTGCGTGAGCCGGCCCCCGTTTCGCCCGGACATATTCGGGCATAGGAAGGAGGCTTGGTGCTATCCCGGAGCGTAGGCTTATGTCCCTGTCGAAGATCATCAGCGACGACGGTCGTCGCCGTCACGACGGCATCTGTTCGGCGGTCACCGTGCCGGCGACGCTGCGCATTTTCGCCAGTCGCTCGGCCCTGACGGACTGTTCAGCATCGCGGAGTGCACGGACAATCGCGTCGGCATCGGCGGCCGGGACTCGCGCCCGTACCAGATAATCGACTTGGCAGAGTGCGTCGCCGCTGCACAGCACCAGCGCCCACGCGTCGCCGCGCGGCTCGAACAGTGCCCGCCCGCCCATCGGCCCCTGCATCAAGTCGGCGACATCGGTCCTGCCGTTCAGATTACGCGCATCGAGGAATAAGCCGATGCCGCCCGCCGTCTTTCATCCAGGTGAAGGCTGCCGATGACCAGGATGTTCTGCGCTTCCGCAACGCCTCCGCGCGACCATCTCGGCCGTCATGAGTGATGTGAAAGCTACCCCACCAAGCGTTGCTCAAGGGGTCGTTTGATTTAGCTCTTACCAATCGATTGGTTGGATAACTCAGCGGCGAACGTCGGCCGGTGCTGCCGAAAAGGCGGCGACATCGGCGGCGGACGCGCGGCTGTGGTCGGCGGGCGTCCCGTGTTTCAGCGCTGCAAGCACAAGGCCGGTCGATGCCGCCGCGACCGCACCGTCGTCCAGCCCAGCCAAGACCCCGGCCGCAAAGGCGTCGCCGGTTCCGATCCGGTCGACGATCGCGCTCATCGTCACCGCATCGGTTTGATGCCAACCCCCGCGCTGGTCGATACGTGCCGACAGGGGACGGATATCGGCACCGACAACCCGGCGTTCGGTCGAGGCGATGCTCTGCAGCACCGGAAACCGGGCAGAGGCCGCCTCGGCTGTACCACCGTCGTGCGGTTCGTTCAGCAGGAGGGCGATGTCGCGATGATTGCCGATCAGCCGGTCGGCCTGCGCAACATGTTCGATCAGGATCGGTGCAGGGTCGGCGCACCATCGCGCCCACATGCTCGCGCGGAAATTGCCGTCGAACGACACGCGCACCCCGGCAGTACGTGCCGCTGCGATCACGTGCAGCGACAGCGCGGCCGCTCCCGGCCCGATCTCGGGGATGATCCTCGACAGGTGCAGCCATGCCACACTATCGAGCAGCCGGGGCCAGTCATAGGCATCGGGCGCAGCGGCCGCGGACACGCTGTCCAGCCGGCCATAGGTGATATGCGCGCCGCGAGGGCCACTGGGCGGCGAGAAATAATAGAGGCCGAGGCGTCCGTCCGCGCGCCGGACCCCGCCGGTATCGACGCCCGCCGCGCGGATGGACTCCAGCGCGGCATCGCCGACCGGACCATGCGGCAGGGTCGTCACGACTGC
>CAJYRU010000248.1 GCA_913777295.1 uncultured Sphingomonas sp.
CGCCCGATCCTGACAGCTGCTGCGCGGCGGTCTGCACCAGGTTGATGACCCCGGCCTTCGACGCGGAATAGGGCGCCCCGCCCGCGCCCGATCGCAGCCCCGCGACGCTGGCGGTACACACGATCGCCCCGCCGCCCGCCGCAGCCATCACCGGCGCGGCATGGCGGATCGCCAGGAACGGACCGATCAGGTTGACGCGCAGGATCTCCGCCCAATCCTCGGCCGTGGTATCGAACAGCCCGGCGATCCCGCCCGAGATACCGGCATTGGCATGGACGACATCGATCCCGCCGAACGTCTCGACGCAGAGCGCGATCGCGCGCGCCACATCGGCGTCCTCGCCGGCATCCATCGTACAGCCAACCGCACGACCGCCCATGTCGCCGATCATCGCCGCCGTGACGTCGGCCTGCGCCACGTCGCCGCACACCACCCCCGCCCCTTCGCGGGCAAAGGCCAGCGCGGTCGCCCGCCCGATCCCCGATCCCGCGCCGGTGACCAGCACCGACCTGCCATCGAACCGCATCACGCGCCTGCCTTCTTCGCAAAATCCCACGCCATCGCCGCCAGCATCGGCACCCGCTCCGCCATCGCCGCCGCCTGGGCGCTGGCGGCGTTGCCGTCGCGCACGCGCTGCTTGATGCCCTGGACGATCCCGGTCAGGCGGAACAGGTTGTACGCGAAATACCATTCCAGCTTCGGCACGTCCGCCCGGCCCGTCGCCGCGCAATAGCGCGCCACGACCTCGTCGATCGTCGGGATACCGCTGTCCCCGCCGGCCAGCCCCTTGATCCCCGAGCGGCCATCCGGCTCGGTGCCCCAGTTCATCAGCAGATAGGTGAAATCGGCCAGCGGATCGCCCAGCGTCGACAGCTCCCAGTCTAGCACCGCGACGACGCGCGGTTCGTCCTCGGCAAAGATCAGATTGTCGATCCGGTAGTCGCCATGGACGATCGCGGTGCGATCCTGCGCCGGCACCGTCCGCGGCAACCATTCGATCAGCCGCTCGACATCGGGCAGGTCGTCGGTCTGGCTCGCACGATATTGCCGGGTCCAGCGCGCCACCTGCCGCTCGAAATAATTGCCGGGCCTGCCGTAATCGCTGAGGCCCACCGCGACCGGATCGATCGCGTGCAGCGCGGCCAGCGCATCGATCATCGCGTCATAATGCGCCCGCCGCCCTGCCGGCGTCATCTCCGGCATCGACGCGTCCCAGATCGTCCGCCCCGCGACTCGCTCCATCAGGTAGAAGGGCGCGCCGATGACGTCCGCATCCTCGCACAGCGCAATCGGACGGGGCACCGGGAAACCGGTCGGATGCAGCGCGGAAATCAGCGCAAATTCGCGCTCGACCGCATGGGCGCTGGGCAGCAACGGCCCAAACGGCTTGCGTCGCAGCACGAAGGATCCGGCGGTCAGGTCGACGCGATAGGTCGGATTGCTCTGCCCGCCCGGATAGCGCGTGACCTCGACCGCCCCCGCGCCTACCGTCGCCGCCAACCACGGCGTCAACCGGGCGAGGTCGAGATCAGCGCCCATCGGCCACCTTCGCGAATTCGGCGCGGGCGATGGCGCGGTTATGCACCTCGTCCGGCCCGTCGGCGAAGCGCAGCGTACGCACCCCGGCCCATGCCGCGGCCAGCGGAAAATCCTCCGATACCCCGCCCCCGCCATGCGCCTGGATCGCATCGTCGAGAATCTGGAGCGCCATGGTCGGCGCCTGCACCTTTATCATCGCGATCTCGCCCTGCGCCGCCTTGTTGCCCGCGCGGTCCATCATGTCGGCGGCCTTCAGGCACAGCAGCCGCGTCATCTCGATGTCGATCCGCGCGCGCGCGACCCGCTGTTCCCAGATCGAATGCTCGGCGATCGCCTTGCCGAACGCCACCCGCGCCTGCAGCCGCCTGGTCATCGCCGCAAGCGCCATCTCCGCAACGCCGATGGTGCGCATACAATGGTGGATGCGCCCCGGCCCCAACCGCCCCTGCGCAATCTCGAACCCCCGCCCTTCGCCCAGCAACAGGTTGGCGGCCGGCACGCGCACCTGCTCCAGCACCACCTCGCCATGGCCATGCGGCGCATGGTCATATCCATAGACCGGCAGCATCCGCTCGATCCGTACGCCCGGCGTATCCATCGGGACCAGGATCATGCTCTGCTGCTGGTGCCGCCGCGCGTCCGGGTCGGTCTTGCCCATCACGATCGCCACCTTGCAGCGCGGATCACCCGTGCCCGACGACCACCATTTGCGCCCGTCGATCACATAATCGTCGCCATCGCGCACGATCCGCGTCTCGATATTGGTCGCATCCGACGACGCGACCTCCGGCTCGGTCATCAGGAAGGCGGAGCGGATGCGCCCCTCCATCAACGGCCGCAGCCACTGTTCCTTCTGCTCCCGTGTGCCGTACCGGTGCAGCACCTCCATATTGCCGGTGTCGGGCGCGGAGCAGTTGAACACCTCGCTCGCCCAATGCCACCGGCCCATCTCCTCGGCGCACAACGCATATTCGACGTTGGACAGCTGCGTCCCCTCGAATGCGAAGCTGTCATCGACCACCGGCGCGCCCGAATGCGGCGGCATGAACAGGTTCCAGAGGCCCGCAGCCTTCGCCTTGTCCTTCAGCGGTTCCAGCATCGCGACCGGCACCCAGCGATCGCCACTCGCGACCTCGCGATGATAGTCATCGTCGGCGGGGGCGACATGCTCGGCGATGAACGCCGCCACGCGGTCGCGATATTCGGTTTCGCGCGCACTGAACCGAAAGTCCAACGTCCGTCTCCCATTGCAACTCTTTTGCCCGGTCTATGCCATACCGCATATTCGGTAAAGGTCGGATGACGTCGCGGCATGGTGCAACAATGGGGCTTGGGGTCCACACCCGATCTGCTAGAGATACGCCATGACGACGACCGACGGGGCAACCAAACGCTACCGCGCCAAGCGCGACGCCATCCTTTCCGCCGCGGCGGAGGCGATCAACGAGGCGAGTGCAAAGGGCATGACCTTTGCCGATGTCGCGCGCCGGGTCGGACTGAACACGACCAGCGTCACCTATTATTTCAAACGCAAGGAGGACCTCGCCGCCGCCGCCTTCGACCATACGCTCGACTGGTTGCAGGCGACGTTGGACGAAGCACTGGCGGAATCCACCCCACAGGCCCGCGTCGCGAAGTTCCTGCACATCCATTTCGACCGACAACGCCGGATCGAAGCGGGCGAGGAACGCCCGGTCGCGATGCTGTCCGACCTGCGCGCGATGGAGGATCCGTTCAAGGCACGGCTGCTGGCCGGCTGGCGCGAGGTGTTCCGCAAGACCCGCACCCTGTGGGGCGAACCGCGCGACCGCATCGTCAAGGATGTGCAGGGCGCCCGCGCGCACATGCTGCTGGAAAATTGCTTCTGGCTGACCGTTTGGCTCGATCGCTACGAACCCGACCAATATGACCGGGTCGAGGCGCGGCTGATGGACGTGTTCACCCACGGCCTTGCCGGCCCCGGCCAACGCTGGGACCCGCAGCCGCTGGTGCTGGAACAGGCCGATGCGGAACCGGCGCGCGACGCCTTCCTGCGCGCCGCCACCCGGCTCATCAACGAACTGGGTTATCGCGGGGCCTCGGTCCAGCGGATCGCATCGGAACTGAACGTGACCAAGGGGTCGTTCTACCACCATCTCGATGCCAAGGACGATCTGGTCGCCGCCTGTTACCAGCGCAGTTTCGACACGATTTCCGCCGCACAGCGCGCCGCCGACCGCGACGGCG
>CAJYRU010000249.1 GCA_913777295.1 uncultured Sphingomonas sp.
TCTATCTCCAGATCGGGCTGCTCACCACCATGGGCCTCGCCGCCAAGAACGCGATCCTGATGATCGAATTCGCCGAACAGGCGGAAAAGAAGGGCGCGCGCGTCATCGATGCCGCGCTGGAGGCGGCCCGCATCCGTCTGCGTCCGATCCTGATGACGTCGCTCGCTTTCATCTTCGGCGTGCTGCCGCTCGCCATCTCGACCGGCGCCGGCGCCAACAGCCGTATCGCGATCGGCACGGCGGTGATCGGCGGCATGTTCACCGCGACCGTGCTGGCGATCTTCTACATCCCGCTCTTCTTCGTGCTGGTCCGGCGCGGGGTCCGCGACGGTCTCGCCAAGCTGCGCCACCATCCGCCCAAGGAGGCCGACGCATGAAGCGGCTGACGATCCCGCTTATCGCCGCGCTGCTGGCGGGCTGTTCGATGACCCCGGCCTATGAACGCCCGACCGCCGTCGTGCCGCCGTCGTGGCCGGTCGGTGACGCCTATCTGCGGCAGAGCGAGGCGAGCCTGCCCGCGCTGACTTTCGAAGAGGTGTTCACCGCGCCGGGCCTGCGCACGCTGGTCGGACAGGCGCTGGTCAACAACCGCGATCTGCGCATCGCCGCCGCCAATATCCGCGCCGCCCGCGCGCAATATCGCATCCAGCGCGCCGATTTGTTGCCGCAGGTCGATGCCTCCGCCCGCTACAGCTATCGCGGCACCGGCGGAAACGGCACGACGACCATTCCCACCACCGGCGGCGGCACCGGCAATGGTGGCACGGGAACGGGTACCGGCAATGGCGGCACCGGCACCGGCGGCACGGTCGTCACCAGCGGCCGTTCGCCCAGCAGCTTCTCGCTCGACCTCGGCGCGACCGCGTTCGAACTCGACCTGTTCGGCCGCATCCGCTCGCTGACCGAGGCCGAACAGAATCGCTATTTCGCGACCGAAGCCGGCGCCCGCGCCACCCGCCTGACATTGGTCGGCGACATTGCCGAGGCCTGGGCCAGCTACGGCGCCGACCGCAGCCTGATGGCCGTCGCCGAAGCAACGGCGGCCAGCGCCCGGCGCAGCGTCACGCTGACCCGTGCCCGGCTGCAGGGCGGCATCGCTCCCCGCACCGATCTGCGCCAGGCCGAACAGATTCTCGCGACCGCGGAAAGCGACCTTGCCGAACAACGCACGCAGCTGGCGCAGGACGTCAACGCGCTGCAACTGCTGGTCGGGGCGCCGATCGATCCCCGGCTGCTGCCGACGTCGATCGACGTCGCGCTGCCGACCATCGCCGATTTGCCTGCCGGCATCGATTCGAGCATCCTGCTGCGCCGCCCCGACGTGGTGCAGGCCGAATATGAACTGCTGGCCGCCAATGCCGACATCGGCGCGGCCCGCGCGGCCCTGTTCCCGCGCCTGTCGCTGACCGGACTGGTCGGTTTCGCCAGCGACGCGCTGCGCACCCTCTTCACCGGCGGGGCGTTCAACTATTCGGTCGCGCCGTCGCTCAGCTACCCGATCTTCCGCGCTGGTGCCGGCCGCGCGGGTGTCGAGTTCAGCAAGGCGCAGCGCGACGCGCTCCTCGCCACCTATGAACGCACGATCCAGTCGGCGTTCCGCGACGTGGCCGACGCGCTGGCGCGACAGGGGACCATCGCCGAACAGACCCGCGCCGAACGCGCCAACCTGCTGGCGGCACAGGACACGTTCCGCCTGACCGAGGCGCGATACCGGGGGGGCATCGACACCTTCCTCACCAGCCTCGATGCGCAGCGGTCCTTCTACAGCGCGCAGCGGCGGCTGGTCGCGACCCAGCTGGTAGCAGCGACCAACCGCGTTACATTGTACCGGTCCTTGGGCGGGGATTCACTGCTTGAAGTCGGGCCGAACGGGCCGGTGCCGGTGACGCCAGCGGCCGCGGTAGCACCTACCCCATGACCACAGACGTCATCCCAGCGAAGGCTGGGATCTCCCGGTAAGGAAGCGCGCGCCTCGCCGCAAGAGACCCCAGCCTTCGCTGGGGTGACGACAAAGGTTCAGGCCACCGCCCGCCAATCCCCCGCCGGGTCATCATCATTCGCCGCCGTCCGGGCGACCCGCACCCGACGCGTCCGTCGCCCCCGCGGTCGCGGCAGCAGCCGTGCCACCCACAGCTTCAGCGACGTGCCCCGGACCGCGCCCGCCACCGCCAGCGCCGCCAGCACCGCATCGAGATACGCGGCGACATCGATCGCCATCAACACCCCCGCAAGCTCGGGCGAACCCATCGCCGACACGACGATCATGTCGCCGCCCATCCAGAGGACGGTCCCTGCCGCGACCGACAGGATCAGGAACAACAGCCAGTGCCCCGGCGTCAGCGCGGCCACCCGCCGCGCCACCGGCAACACCAGCAACCCGGCCAGCACCCGCGCCACTGGCACATCCGGCCACAGCCGAAGGACGACGATACAGGCGACGAACGTGGCGGCGACAATCAGCATATGGTTCCCCTCGCGCAACGACATGGGGAGCCGGCCCTGTTGCGTAAAGATCAGCCGCCGTCGACGATCAGGTCGACCGACGTGCCGCGCCCCTCGGGCGACAGGAACACGGCATAGGCGGCATTGCCGCGCGTGCCGCCCAGCACATGTTGCTCGCCCTCCGCCTGATGCTCGGCCGAATAGCCGGCCTTCTTTGCGCGGGTGTAATACCAGTCGACCATGCGATCGACCGGCTGGGCGATGGTGAAGCTCACCACCCGCATCCGGCAGCCATCGGCATCGGTCCCCGCCGCTTCGGACAGGCGTGCGTCGGGGTGCAGCGCAAAGGCGGCCGGTAGGCGGTTGGCCCAGGCCGCGCTATAGCCGACCTTCGCCGCGCATTGCCGGTTGCCGGCCTTCTGCACCGACGCCAGCTCGCCCAGCGTCAATGCCTCGCGCCCGCCCTTGCACGACGGACAGGCACCGGGCTTCGGCGCCGATTCGAGCGATTCGGCCTTGGCCGCGCTGCCCGATGCGACATTGGCGGCGGGGGCGGCGGCGCTGTACGGTTTGTCGGCGGGCTTGACCGCGCCGTTGCCGGATTGTCCGGTCAGGCTGGGGTCGACCATGATCTGGTCCTGCAACGCCGCCGTCACCGCCGGGTCGCCGGCATTGCCGCGCAGCAGTTCGGCATCGAGCGAATCGACGCTGTTGGCGGGCGGTGCGCTCTGGTTGCACGCGCCCAGCAGCGCTACCGGCAACAGGATCGAAACGGCACGAATCATCGGCGACACACTCCGGGCAGTCAGGGCCGCATGACGCTATCGCCCTGCGGTAAAGATTTTATCGTAATGGAAAAACGCCCTGCCGCCATTGTCCAGCGCGCCTGTCGGGACCATGTCCTGTCCCATGTTGAACATCATCTCGATCCTGATCGGTCTCGTTGCGCTGGTAATTGCCATCCCGGCACTCATCCCCGTCATCTCGCTGATGAACTGGATCGCCTTCCCGATCGCGCTGGTCGGCTTCGTGGTCGGGTTGCTGTCGTCGAAGAATACCGGCCGCAACCTGAACCTGGTGATCCTCCTGATCGCCGGGCTTCGCCTCTTCCTGACCGGCGGCCTGATCTGATCGGATGAGCGAGGGGGCGGACCGGCGGGGGCTGGCGTTCGGCGTCGGCGCCTATGCCTTGTGGGGCTTGCTGCCCCTGTATTTCCGGCTGCTTGGGCCGATCGACGCGGGCGAGATCGTCGCCCAGCGCGTGCTGTGGTCGGCGCTGCTGGTGGCGATCCTCGTCGTCGCGGTCGGGCGCGGGCGGCAGCTGCGCGCAGCGTTCGTCGATCGGCGGGCGCTCGCCAATCTGGTCGCCAGTGCCGGTTTCATCGCGATCAACTGGCTGGTCTATGTCTGGGCGGTGCTGCACGGCGAAGTGCTGGCGGCCAGCCTCGCCTATTTCCTCAATCCCTTGCTGAACGTCCTGCTCGGCGTCGTGCTGCTCGGCGAACGCATGAACCGGACACAGGCGGCGGCGGTGGCGCTGGCCGGGGCGGGGGTGGCGCTGTTCGCCTTCGGATCGTCGTGGATCGCGCTCGGCATCAGCCTCAGCCTCGCGGTCAGCTTCGCGCTCTACGGCCTGATCCGCAAGACGGTGTCGGTCGGCGCGCTGGAGGGGCTGATGGTCGAAACCACGCTGCTGGCGCCGATCGCGCTCGGCTACCTGCTGTTCCTCAGCACGAAGCAGCCGCTGGCCTTTGAGCAGGGTCCGGGGATGGCCGGGCTGCTGATCCTTGCCGGGGCCGTCACCACCGCGCCGTTGCTGTTGTTTGCCGCCGCCGCGCGTCGGTTGAAGCTGGCGACGATGGGAATGCTGCAGTTTCTCGCACCATCGCTGCAGTTCGTGCTGGCGATCGCGGTGTTCGGCGAGACGCTGACGCCGGTGCGCATGGGATGTTTCGCCCTGATCTGGGCGGGCCTCGCCGTATACTTGATCGGCGGGCGCAAGCCGGGGCGGCGCGAAGCCGCCCCAACTCGGGCTTAGCGGCAGACCACCTGGCCACGGTCGACCGACCGGCCGAGCAGTGCACCCGCGCCGCCACCGATCAGCGTGCCAAGCAGGCCCGAATTGCCGCCCGCCAGGACGTTGCCCAGCACGCCGCCACCGATGCCACCGATAATCAGGCCGGTCGTACCGTCGCTGCGGCGGCAGTAATAGCGATTGTCCTGTCCGCGATAGATGCGGTCGTTGCGGGTCAGCCGACGCGGCTGGTAATAACGGCCGTCGCGATAATAGCGGTCGGCATAATAGCGGTTCTGCCCCGGTTCGAAGCGGTTGTAGTTATAGTTGCGATAGCCGCGCCAGTCGCGCTGATCCCGACGCAGGTCGCGGCGGGCGTCGTTCACGTTGCGGCGGTATTCGCGCTCGGCGCGGCGCACGTCGCGGGGGCTGTCGGCATTGCGCAGGTCGCGGCGATAATCGCGGCGGGCATCGCGCACTTCGTCACGATATTCCTGACGCGGGGTCTGCGCCATTGCCGGGGCGGCGGCGATCGTCGGCAGGGTCACGGCCGCAACCATCGCGGCAAGGATCGGGGTACGCATCGTCTTCACTCCTATCCAGAGGATGGGCAGTAGAACGACGCGTACCCTTATGCAGTTGCGTGAACGGAAAACTACCTTCCGTTCATTTTCACGTCAGACGTATTTTTCGCCCGGATAGGCGAACAACAGGTCGGCGTCGTCGCTCGCCTCGACTTGCACGTCACCTTCGAACGTCAGGCAATCGCCGGCGGTCCACTGCGTACCGTCCGCCGTTCCATTGCCGGTAACCGGAACGAACCAGCCCTTGACCCCCGCCGGAACTGTCACGCTGCGCGCGCCGCCGGACCAGCGTTCCAGCACGAATTTCGGCCCGTTGACCAGGATGCTGCGATCTTTGGCGATCTTGCCCGGTGCTTCCGGGGCCACGAACGGCCGCGCGTCCGATACCGCGACGCCATCGTCGAGGTGCAGTTCGCGCGGGCGGCCATAATCGTACAGCCGGTACGTGGTTTCCGAATTCTGCTGGATTTCAATCAGCGTGATGCCCGCGCCGATCGCATGGACCGTGCCCGACTTGGCGTAGAAGAAGTCGCCCGCCTTCACCGGCTTCCAGTCCAGTTTCTGTTCGATCGACCCATCGAGCGCCGCATCGCGCAGCTGTTCGGCGGTCATCGGCTCCAGCGTGCCCAGCGCGATGGTCGAATCGGCTTCGGCGGCCAGCAGCGTCCAGCATTCGTCCTTGCCGCGCGGCAGACCGCGGGCCTGGGCCTGCTTGTCGTCCGGGTGGACCTGGACCGACAGTTTTTCCGACGTGAACAGATATTTGACCAGCAGGTCGGGGGTGTCGTCGCCCGGCGTCTTGTACCAGATTTCACCGACCGGATCGGCATCGGCGGGCTGGTCGGCGAAACCGAAGCCCAGGGTGTGGCGACCCCATGGCTTTTCGACACGGTGCATTTCGAGCTTGGTGACCGGCACTAGTACGCGCTCCTGATCGGCGTTGAACTGGTTGGACGCCTCATGCGCGAAAGGGACTGTTCGCGCTACCCCTGTGGCAGTAGAAGCGTCGCCCATATGCGTACCGTATCGACCCGCGCGTCTGCGCTCATCCTCGTCGCCATCGCCGGTCTCGGCCTGTCCGCCTGTGCGCGCGGCGGTGCAGGCGCCGGCCGCGACCTGCCCTATGTAGCGCGCGACGTGGGCACGCTGTACTCCGCTGCCAAGGCGCGGCTCGACCGTCACCAGTACAAGGTCGCCGCCGCCCTGTTCGACGAAGTGGAGCGCCAGCACCCCTATTCGGTCTGGGCGCGCCGCGCGCAGCTGATGGGCGCGTTCAGCTATTATCTCGATGCGGATTATACCAAGGCGATCGCCGGCGCGCAGCGGTTCCTGTCGGTCCATCCCGGCAACCGGGACGCGCCCTATGCCTATTATCTGATTGCGCTCAGCTATTACGAGCAGATCAGCGACGTGACCCGCGACCAGAAGATCACGATGCAGGCGTTGGACGCGCTGGGCGAACTCTCGCGCCGCTATCCCAACACGCCGTACGCCGCCGATGCCCGGCTGAAGCTCGACCT
>CAJYRU010000250.1 GCA_913777295.1 uncultured Sphingomonas sp.
GAGATCAGGTCGTCGATCAGCCGCTGCATCCGCCGCGCCTCGTCGTTCATCACCTTCAGGAAACGTTCGCGGACCGCGGCATCCTCGCCCGCCTCGTCGCGCAGCGTTTCGATGAAGCCCAGCAGCGAGGCGAGCGGCGTGCGCAGTTCGTGGCTGGCATTGGCGACGAAATCGACGCGCATCTTCTCGGTCGCGCGATTGCCGGTGCGGTCGACCAGATGGACGAGGCGGCGCTCGTCTGACAGGGGACGGACCCGCATCTCCCAGCTCTGGTCCCGCGCGCCGAGGCCAACCAGTCCGACCGGCTCGCGATCGTCGCGCGTGCCGAACAGCCGTTCGGCGGCGGCGGGGTGACGGATGGCGAGGCGGACGTCGCCGCCGACGATATGCTGGCCGAGCAGCGTCAGCGCGGCGGGGTTCGCCGCCTCGACATGGCCGGCGGCGATCACCAGGATCGGTTCGTCGACCGCATCGATCGCGGCCTGCGTCGCGCCGGCGACATGCTGGCGCGCGGTATCGGGCGATTCGCCGCTGGCGCGTTCGGGCGGGTGTAGCCCGGCGACCAGCACGGCGGCGATGGCGCCGACCGCCACGACCGCGCTGGCGTTGATCCCGGCACCCAGCAGCAGCGCCAGCAGGGCGACGCCGATCGCGATGACGAGGGCGAGGGGCAGGCGGGGGCCGAATTCGTCCATCGCCCCCGATTAGGCGGAACTGCCGCCCAAGGCCAGTGCCGTGAATGCTGCCCCGTCGTCGGACAGTCCTTAACCCTCTTTGTCGTTGCGAAAACCGGTACATTGGGGAAGATGGCACGATGACCGACACGCCCACCCCCTCGCCCGATGGCAAGCTCGCGCGGCGCACGCTGCTGATCGGTGCCGCCGGCGCGTCGGCGGTCGTGTCGATCCGCCCGGCGCTGGCCCAGACCCAGGCGTCGATTATGACCTGCGAGATCCCGATCCCCGATCGCGCCCGCGCCGGACAGATGATCGCGTCCGATGGACAGGTCGTCGCCCCCGGCACCCCCGGCGCGTTTCCGGGAGCCAACCGCCCGTTCACCGGCGAACAGGTCAAGCTGGCGATGAAGGGACAGAATCTGCCCGGCGCCGATGGCGACACCACCCGCGCATACCTGAAATATGTGCAGCGCCTGCAGAACGGGACCAGCGGCTTCACCTGCTTCGCCTCGCTCCAGATGCCGCGCGGCTGACGCGTCGGTGCCGGCACGCTATCGCGCGCCGCCGCCGGCCGCCCTGCGGGTCGTCGCGCTCGATGCGCTGACCGCACTCTATCATCGTGCATCGGGCCAGACCCATGTCGTGGCGCCGCCGGTGCCCGAAATTCTCGACCTGCTGGCCGACCGGGCGATGACTGCGGGAGCGTTGCTGGCCGCGCTGGCCGAGCGGTTCGACCTGCCCGATGGCGATGCGGCGGCGCTCTCCGCACGGCTGGACGAACTGGTCGAAACCGGACTGGTCGAGCGGCTGTGAGGCACGTCGCGACGCTGCGCATCGGGCCGGTGGGGTTTCGCATCGGCAGCGACTGGCGCGGCCCCATCGACCAGCTGCGCGCCCTATACCGCGACTATCCGCAGCCCGAGGACGGCATCGTCGATTTCAACGTCCACCTGTTCGCCGCGCGGCCATGGCGGCGGTTCGTGCGGCCATCGGTGATGATCGGCGGCGACTTCACCATCCCCGACGCCGCGCCCTTGCCCTTGGCCCAAGGATTGCTGGCGGCAGAGATGGGGATGAATCTGCAGATGGCGCTGGCGCAGCGGCGCTATCTGCTGCTCCATGCCTCGGCGGTCGAGCGCGACGGGCGGGCGCTGCTGATGACCGGCGAATCGGGCGCAGGAAAATCGACGCTGGCGGCGCTGCTGATGACGCGCGGCTGGCGGCTGATGGGCGACGAATTCGCGCTGCTCGATCCGGCAACCGGCCTGATCCACGCCTTTCCCCGCCTCATCAGCCTGAAGAACGAGGCAATCGGCGTGATGGAGCGCGCCGCGCCGGACGGGAGGTTCGGGCCGCTGCTGCCGGGGACGCCCAAGGGCGACATCCGCCACCTCGTCCCCGATACCGCCGCGATCGCCGCGATGGACCGGCCCGCGACACCGGCGCTGCTGCTGTTCCCGACCTATGGCCTGGCCGAGGCGGTCCGTATCGTCGAACCGGCGGAAACCTTCGTGCGGCTGACGCAGGCATCGACCAATTATGTCGCGATGGGCGAGTGCGGCTTCGATGCGCTGACCGGGCTGGTCGCGCGGCTGCCGGTGCGCGCGATCGACTATCCCGATACCGACACCGCGTTAGCGCTGGTTGAGCGGCTGTGGGGGAAACTGGCATGAGCGGTGCGCTGGTGGTCGCCGTGCTGGCCGATCCGGCGCGGGCGGAAACGCTGACCGCGGACCAATGGAACGCGCTGATCGCGGCGGCGCGGGCGGAGCAGTTGATCGGGAGTGTCGCGACCCGGCTGGAGGGGCTGCGCATTCCCGCCGCGCACCTCCTGGCCGATGCCCGTGCGTCCGCCGAACAGGGGCGGGTGGCGGCCTTGTGGGAGGCGGAGGCGGCCCGCCGCGCGCTCGCCCCGCTGGGCGTGCCGATCGTGCTGTTGAAGGGGACGGCGTTCGTCGCCGCCGGGCTGGACGCCGGGCGGGGGCGTGCGATCGGCGACCTCGACATCCTCGTGCCGCGCGAGCATCTCGACGCGGTGGAGGCGGCGTTGCTGGCGGCGGGGTGGGAATGGGTGAAGCCAGACCCCTATGACGACGCCTATTACCGCCGCTGGATGCACGAG
>CAJYRU010000251.1 GCA_913777295.1 uncultured Sphingomonas sp.
AGACCCCCGCCGAACTGGGGCGGCTGGGCACGCGGGTGACGACGACGCCGATGACGGTGCCCGGCTGCGCCCGGCTGTGCCCCGTGGCGCGGTTCGCGCGGTTGCTGAGCGCACGGCTGGCGCCCGACCTGAACGGGTGATCGCTCGCGCAGGCATTTGAGCGAGCGGCTGTAACGAGGGGCGTCGGGTTGTAAATGTGGCCACCTTTCTCACCATGGGCATTGCTACGGTCTTGCCGGCGACATTCGCGCTATGTTCGGAGAAGAAGCCGGTGCACCGTCACGCCCTCGCGGCACGCCGAGCTTGATTTTTCTGTGAGCGCATTTCGCACATTCCTGGATAGCGGGGTGCCGCCTTGATTTTCGCGCGATGCCTTTGGCATGATCACGTTGGTCAAAGAGAACGACAGCATTACTGGCCAGCATAGGTGACAACGTGACCGGCTTTCAATAGGAGCCGGCAGGTGACGGTGGCTGGATCAGCGACGGCTTTTTCGTACTCGACCTCAGCGCGGTTGATTCCGACGAGGGACCAGAAACGACTTGGGAAGCCGAGTCTAAGAAGCTGGCAGCTTTGAATGATCTCAATGTCTATCACCGCCGAGTTTTTTGCAGCCGATGGATAGGCTGCTCAACAAGCTTCACCTGGAGGAATTATGGGTGAGCCGGCAGGCACCGTGGACGCTGTGCAGAGCGCCGGGAGGCAGGATGGCTGGCAGGGGCGGCGCGTCCTCGTCACCGGCCACACCGGATTCAAGGGGAGTTGGCTGACACTGTGGCTTCATCAGCTTGGTGCGGAAGTCTCGGGCATGGCGTTGGCGCCCGAGACACAGCCCAATCTGTTCGAAGCAGCGCGGATCGGTGAACTGGTTGACAGCCATTTTGTAGACATTCGTGATTCCAACGCAGTCACGCGTGTGATCGCGCAGGTACAACCGGAAGTGATCTTCCATCTCGCTGCGCAACCGCTGGTGCGCCGGTCATATGATCGGCCAGTGGAGACTTTCGCGACCAACGTCATGGGCACCGTCCATGTGATGGAGGCGGCGCGGCAATGTGGGAATGTCAGCGCCTTCGTCTGCATAACTACCGACAAATGCTACGAAAATCGCGAATGGGTGTGGCCTTATCGCGAGAATGACCCGCTGGGCGGCCACGATCCGTACAGCGCCAGTAAAGGCTGCGCCGAACTAGCGGTAGCCGCGTATCGTAGTTCATATCATCTCAATGGCGTAGGTCATCCGATGGCGCTCGCTTCTGTACGTGCGGGTAACGTCATCGGAGGCGGCGACTGGTCGTTCGACCGACTAATTCCTGGCCTCATTGGAGCGTTTGAGGCGGGGGCAGTACCGCAAATCCGCGCGCCGAACGCGGTCCGGCCGTGGCAGCATGTGCTGGAGGCACTGGGCGGCTACATCTTGCTCTCCGAACGACTGCTCTTCCGAGAGCCAGGTTTTGCTGAGGCATGGAATTTCGGTCCCGCTTCTGACGATGCGCGTCCCGTGCGCTGGATCGTTGAGCGGATGCATGCCGCTTGGGGTAAAGATGCTGCCGAGTTCGTGCAATTTTGCGGCGCCATACCTCATGAGGCGGAGCTACTCGAGCTAGACACGTCCAAAGCGCGCAATAGGCTCGGCTGGCGCCCCGCATTACGACTTGAGGAGGCGCTGGTGTGGATCGTCGAGTGGCATCAAAAATTGAAGGAGGGAGGGGATGCCCGGACACTGACCCTCGATCAGATCGCAGCTTATCGTCAGCGCACATATCTGTAAGACTTTAACGTCCTCCCTAATTCCCTGCATGTCGAGCGGCAAACCCACTCGCGCAGCCGCTTGATCTGCTCATATGCAAGCTCGAACAGGTCGCTCATTTCGGTCTCCTCGCGGAGCCTGAATCAGATTGCGACGCTCACATCAATGGGTCCTGACCCTAGGCGAATGCAGACGCTTCATCTATCGAGTCCTCCAGCTGGGCGATCCCGTCCGCAAGCGTGTACGGACCCACCATGTTGAACGATGCTCCGCTCAGCGGCACGGCCACCTAAACAATGAACCAGCCCAACCCTGTCTTATCAGCTGCCGCGTCTGACGTGGAGCCGGCCCCGACCGCCAAGCGTCGTCTTCCCTTTCCCGGACTGCATACGTTTCTGCTGCTGTTCTGTACCTACGTGGTCTGCAGCCGCATGATAACCGTCATCCTGACCGGCGGGTGGGGCGATCGCACGCAATTTTTCGTCGATGGCGACCTGCGTCCGGGAATGGTCGACTTCCTGTTCAACGAGGTGATGATTTACTACCTGCTGATCCGCGTGATCATCTACAAATTCAACCCATTCGTCTGCCTGCTAATTGTCGGTAGCGGATTTGCATATTACACTCGGGTTCCCATTATCCTGCTGTTCTTTGCGCTGCTGGTATCAGCACGACTGTCAACGCGGATAAAGTTCTGGGCCGGACTCGCCACATTGTTTCTTTCATTTACCCTGCTCTACCTTCGCATCGGCGACGATCTGCTGTATGGTGACAGTTCGTCGGTTTTCTACCTGACCTATCCACTGATCGGGATGGCGCGCGTGTGGCAGACCACCAACAGCTTCGACGCCAATCCGTGGCATTACGCCACCCTGGTCTTCAAACCTCTCGACGCGGTCATGTTCATGATCGATTATCTGGGGATGCACGGTGGGCAACTGTCGGCAGGACGCTATAGCGGGCTCGAACTGTCGCAATTCGAATACATCCAATCACTCCAGGGCGCCTATAATGCGTTCGGCAGTGTGCTGTACCCGTTCGTCTACATCGCGGGCTGGCGGACAGGACTGCCAATTTTCGGGGTGTTCCTGATAGCGCAATATACCCTGTACATGTTCGCCACCCAGTCGCGAACGCTGACCCGGCGCTTTATGGCGTTCCTGCTGCTAACCGGGGTGCTGTTCTCCTGGACATCGCCCTTTGTGTGGCTGACGCCGCTCATCTTCACACGCTTTCGGCACCGCAGCCGTGGACGTCTGATGCAGGCGGGCATTAACGGAAGCGCCGCCGATGCAGAGACAGTGCGGTGACACTAGTCCTCGACAACATCATCTTCGGGCTTCAGCGGTTCGGCGGTATTTCGACCTATTGGTCGCGACTGGTCGATCATGCGACGCGCCGACGGCCCGACACGGCATGGGTGATGCCACGCACCCTCACATTTGCGGGCGCGCTTCCCACGCCCCCTGCGACCGTGCGGCATCAGCTTCTGCCCGATCGCCTCACCCGTTACCTATCCTGCCCGCTGCCCGCCGGCGGCACCGTCTTCCACAGCAGCTATTACCGTCTGCCCGCGCGCCGGGTGCGGCGGCTCGTCACCACGGTTCACGACTTCACCTACGAACGCTATCGCCGTGGCCTGCCGCTGATGATCCACCATCGCGAGAAGCGCCGCAGCATCGCGGCGGCCGATATCGTAATATGTGTCTCGCAATCGACGCGCGACGACCTGCTGGGCCAGTTTCCCGCGATCGATCCGTCGAAGGTGATTGTGATCCCCCTAGCGGTTGATCCAGAGATGTTCGATCCGCGCAACGGCGACGATACCGCTCCGACAGCGGGTCTGCCGCCCTATGCACTCTATGTGGGGCAGCGCGGCGGCTACAAGCGGTTTGACCTTGCCATCGCCGCAGTCGCGCGAAGTACGGATTTGGCGCTTGGGATAGTCGGCCCGCCGCTGTCACCAGACGAACGCCAGTCACTGACCCAGCAATTGGGCACGCGCTGGATCGAATTCGGCCCGGTAGACAACGCGCGGCTCGGCCAATTATATCGCGCGGCCGAACTTTACATGTTTCCGTCCGACTACGAAGGGTTTGGGTTACCGATCCTAGAGGCGATGGCATGTGGTTGTCCCGTCGTTGCGGCCGATCGTTCCTCGTTTCCCGAAGTAGCCGGCGATGCCGCGCTGCTGGTGGGCGAACAGAACGGCGACGCCTATGCTGCAGCGATTGCCGCTGTCCGCTCGACTGATCGACGCGCCGCGCTGGTGGCGGCGGGGCAGCGACAAGTGGCGCGGTTTTCTTGGGAACGAACGCTAGCCGCCACCCTGGCCTGCTATGATTGAGTGCTGAGTCCGTGATCCATCTGATCTATCCGCATCGCGACCGTATCTCGGCGCCCGACGTGATCGGCGCCACGCTTGCTAAAGCATTGCGCGCGATCGACGACGTGCGCACCTACGAGGTTGACTCGTTCGAGCGCATCCGCCCGGCGCCTGGCGACATCCTGCTAGGCCATGCCTATCAGTTCGCACCGACCGTTTTCCGCCGCTCGGTCCTTCAGCCCGGCTGGGCACGGCGCATCCTGCTGCAACCCTACAATGGCGACTGGGAGCAGGTCGGTTTCCTGGACGACGGCATCGTCGACCATTGCGACCTGTTTTTGACCATAACCGGACGATATTGGTTCGATCGCGTCCCGACCACCCATGCAGCACGCTGGTTTCCAAAAATGGTGCATGTCGACTTGGCAGTCGATCGCGACAGCTTCCCACGGGTAAAGCACGATATCGGCCCTGCCGGGCAGCGCCGCATCCTGTATGTCGGTAATGATCATCCGGGGAAGAACATTCCGTATCTCAGCGCGATCGCCGGACAATGGGGTGGGGGGGCGATCGACTGGGCCGGGCGCGGGGAACCGGCCCCCCACCTACGCCAGCTAGGCTTCGTCGACTTCGCCTCCCCCGCCGGACGCGCGTTAATCGCGAACTACGACTTTCTCATCACCGCCGGATGCGCCGACGCCAATCCCACTACCGTGCTGGAGGCGATGAGCTGGGGGTTGATCCCGATCTGCACACCCACCAGCGGCTATGAAGGCGAAACGGGAATCGTCAACATTCCACTCGCCGACGTCGCGGGTGCCTGCGCGATCCTCGACCGCCTCCAACATGCCGATGACGCGGCACTGGAAACGCTGCGTCAGGCTGGGGAGAAACGGCTGACAACGCATTTCACCTGGGCACGCTTCGTCGACCAAGTCGTGGCCGCGATCCAATCCGACACGTCCCCGCCGATCGGCCCGCGGCAGCCCGATACTCCACGCGGCGGCCCCCGTCTGACGCCGCGCTTCGTCGCCAAGCTGATCGGGAAGAACGCCGCCTATCGCATCGATCGCCAACTGCCCGGTGCCGCGGACCGTCTGCGCCGTATCGTCCGGAGCACGGTGCGATGAACGCCCATCCCCCTGCCCCGCCTGCTGGAGCACCGGAGCCTGTCATGAAATTCTCGATTATCACCGCCGTCTACAATCGCGAGAAGACGATCGGCGACGCGATCCACTGCCTCCAGCAGCAGACCTTTGGCGATTACGAGCATATCATCATAGACGGTGCCTCGCGTGATGGCACCGTGGCCGAGGTAGAGCGACTAGCCGATCACCGCACGCGGCTGGTCAGCGAGCCAGACGCCGGCATCTACGACGCTATCAACAAGGGAGTGGCGATGGCGCGCGGCGACATTATCGGCCTGCTCCATTCCGACGACATGTTCGCGCATTCGCGCGTACTGGAAACGGTCGCCGATCGTTTCGCATGTGGCCGCTACCTGATGACGTATAGCGACCTTGATTACATCAACAAGGACAGCGGGCGCACCGTCCGCCATTGGCGCGCGGGCAGCTATCATCCTCGGCAACTGCGACGCGGCTGGATGCCGCCGCATCCGACCGTGTTCGCGGCACGATCGATGTTCGAGGCACTGGGCGCGTATGACACCAGCTATCGCATTGGCGCGGATTATGAAGCGATGCTGCGCTATTTCGCGGTGCACGGCGACAAGGCCGCCTATATACCGGAGACGCTGGTCCTGATGCGGACCGGCGGGGCCAGCAACCATTCGCTGCGGGCGTTGCTGCGCAAGATGAGCGAGGACCGGCGCTCGATGCGCCAGCACGGGATCGGCGGCTGGCCGACCGTGCTATGGAAAAATGCCTCGAAGATCATGCAATTTAGGTGATCGGGCCCGGTCAGAATGAGCGGGCGCAACCGGCCCCGCCCGTTCTACGCGCCGCTATTTGGCGCCGAACCCGCCAAATATGATGCGGGCGGTGCGGATCGCGATTAACAGGTCGAGCCACGGCGAGAAATATTTGATATAGTAGAAATCGAACCGCAGCTTGTCGTGAACGTCGTTAAGGTCGACGACATGCCCCTGGTTGACCTGTGCCCAGCCGGTCACCCCCGGCTTCACGATATGGCGATACTGGTAGAAGGGCAATTCCTTCTGATACCATAATGACAGGCTGAGCGCCTCCGGGCGCGGCCCGATCCAGCTCATCTCGCCGCGCAGCACGTTGATGATCTGCGGCAGTTCGTCGATGCGATAACGCCGCAACACCGCGCCCAGCCGCGTGATGCGCGCATCGTCGGACTGCGTCATCGCCGCCTCCCGCTCGGTCGCGGGAGTGACGGGGCGGTTGACCATCGACCGGAATTTGATGACCTTGAACGGCTTGCCGCGCGAACCGATGCGCAATTGCCGGAAGAACACGGGCCCGGGTGAATCCAGCCTGATCCACACCGCCACGACCGCGAATGGCACGATCAGGAACGGCAGCAACAGCACCGCAAGCAACCAGTCGAAGACCACCTTGACGCGCCGGTATCCATCGCGCGGCAGCAGCGAGCCGAACTGGTTTTCGGCCAGATGCTCGATGTCGACACGTCCCGACAGCCCCTCCTCGATCTGCTTGACGTGAAAGACTGGCAGCCCGGCCAGCACTGAATCCGCCAGCATGCTCTCCCAGTCGTCGGGGATGTCGGCGCGCAGATCGGTCACCAGCATCGCGTCGCGCCCGGCGGGCACCACCGGCTCGGTCATGATCGTCCATGACGCTTCAGGCAGCTTCAGCAACCGCTCGACATTGCCGAACGGCGCAACGTGGAAGTGCGGATGCTCGACCTGCCCCAACCGCGATGCCAACCACGCAAATCCGGTGATCGTAAAGGTAAAACCGGACAGCAGGTAGATACGGCTGTAGTCGAAGCGTAGGATGAATAGCACCCCGACCGCGACCCCGAACGTGACCAAGAACGACATTACGACGTTTTCGATCCCCTGAATGCCGGGGTGTGCCGCCAACCGCCGATACCACAATAGTCCAACGACGAATGCACTGAACGAGGCGACCGCGCTGTGCAGCATCGTGCCGGTCGCAACGATCTGATCGGGCCAGATCATCCACAAGACGAAAACCGGCAACAGCGATGACAGCGTAATGCCGAACATCAGCTGGAACCAGCGGTTCTCAATCAGCGCACTCCCTCGGACAATGCCCGATGCCGTCAGTGTTCCGGTACGAATGATCATGACGGGTACTCGTAGACGTTCATTGCGCAGGCATCGCTCATGAAAGCCCGGTCGTAGCGGCGAACCGCACCAGAATTTCTACCTGCATTTTGCAGCGCAGCGCTTACGCGTCGGCGCACGTGCCCGCAAGGATCCCGGTCAGGGCCGGCGTCCCGCCACCATCTGGCGCAGCATGTCAACTTCGGCTGACAATTCCTGAACCGCCCTGATCAGTGGTGCAATCAATTCCTCGTAACCGATCGACATCACTGGGTTTCCGCCGTCCAGCGCATGATCCTGCACCCCGCCGAACGCAACGCCGATACGCTGTGCAGCAGCCTGGACCTCCTGTGCAATCAATCCGTGGTGAAAGCGTACTCGTTTGCCCGATGGATCATCCGGACCGCTAGCCGTAAGATCTCGGCGCGGATTCCACCGGAAATCGACGGGTCGCAGGGCACAGATGAAGTCCAGCCCGAGCCAAGTATCGCGAATATCCGCTTTGTCTCGCACATCGGACCGCGTCTGAATCGCACCGAAGCTGTGGACGGTCGTCGCATCGTTGCCGAGCCGGAGTTGACGACTGCCTGTCACCGCGGCACCAATGCCCACCCCCGTACAATCGTCAAAACCATCGAGACCGGCCAGCGCACCATGGCCCAGCGCAGTGTTGCCGCTGCCCGTGGTGGCATGAAGCAACGCGTTTTCCCCCAGCGCGGTATTCCGCGACGCTCCACCTTTTATCGAGCTGAGCGCGTAACTGCCAATCGCGGTGTTACCCGATCCGCTGGTCAAGTTGGCCAGCGCGCCGATACCCATCGCGACGTTCTGGTTGCCGGACACGTTACGGAACAACGCCTCGGAGCCGACGACGGTGTTGAGGGTGCCGGTACGATTTGCGTTCATCGCGGTATGACCGATCGCGATGTTACTGCCCGTCACCTGTCCTTCCAGCGCCGACCAGCCGATCGCCAAATTGTTGTTCCCAAAATTGGTGGTCAGGCAATAGGCGCCCAGCGAAATGTTGCAGTCACCAACGGTATTCAGGATTTGCGCATTATGACCGATTGCGACGTTCCATTTTCCGGTGCGGTTGCTGCGCAGATTGAGCGCTCCGATAGCGAGATTTTCGTAGCCGCTCTCACAATCGCGCTGGGCGGCATCGCCGATGGCGATATTGTTCCAGCCGTACCCGGTGAATGTCCCCGTCGCCGGGATCGCTCCGCCCTTGACCCGACGCAACGCATCATTACCAAGCGCGATATTTGCACTTCCAGTATCGTTACTAGCCAGAGCATTAATACCAATGGCAAAATTATTAGTGCCCGCAGTGTTCTTGCTTAACGCGTTCACCCCGATAGCGACATTACCATATTGCTGCCAGCCATCAGGCGCGGGCGTCAGGACGGCAGCGCGCGGCGTTTGACATACGACTGCGCCGGTGCCTTCGAAGCAGCGGTTAATTGCGGTGCCGGTTTCCACGCCCGGAGGCAGTACGACCCGGTGCGGACCGTGAACGATGACTGCCCCGTGTGCGAAAATCAGGGTGACGTTTTCGAACGTCGACCAGTCGACGTCGCTGTCCAGCCGCCAGCGGCCGGCCGGGAAGATCAACGCCGCAGGCCGGTCACGCCCGATCCGTTGCAAGGCGATCTTTACCGCCATGGCAATGTCGCGATCCTCAACGGCACCAGTATCGACAATCGAAAAAGGCTGGGCAGCATTGCCGGGCCGTACGGTCCCGACGGCGGGCGAAACCGAAAGCGCGATCCCCGCGGTTAACAACTGCCCCATCCGGCCGGCAGCTGCGCGGCGTGACGGATCTTCGATGGTCATACGAACGCTCCGTGGCAGTGGCGATCAATGCTCGTGCGATAGCGGTCGGGGCTTTCTCCTGTCCATGACGGGATGCCCCCGGTCGTGACGGGCTGTGCGATTGCGTGGGGAAAGCGAGCCGTCTAGGGAGGCCGGCGTCGCGGCTCCGGCAGGGAATGGATATTGGCTAGCAGATCGGACAGGAGGCGTAAGGAGACGCGGTCTCCCATGCGGCGACGCGCGTCCGGGCTGCGCCAACCGGCCTGGCTCGCCGGTTCGGCATCCTACCGACAGCTTGTGCTACTCCTAATCGCAACCTTTCTGATGGGGGGCAGCACGCGTTTCGACGTCATGTCGCTGATAACGCTGCGCCCGCTGTCGGTCTTGCTGCTGGCCTCCGGATGCTGGACCTTGCGGCGCGACCAGTGGCGCAGCGCGCCGTTCCTGTGCGGAATGGCCGCCGCGACCGTTGCGCTGATCCTGCTGCACCTGGTGCCACTGCCACCGGCCGTTTGGCAGGCGCTACCGAACCGCGCAACCATCACCGCGCTTGACCAAGCCGCCGGGCTGGGGGCGATCTGGCGCCCCCTTTCGATGGCGCCGACACTGACGTGGAACGCGCTGTTTGCGCTGGCGGTGCCGCTGGCGGTCCTTGTACACGGGCTGCAGATGTCGCGCGATGAGCTGCGCCGCATAATGATGCTGACGCTGGGTGCCGGGGCGTTCAGCGTCCTGCTAGGAATCATGCAGACACTGAGCGATGCAGACGCCGGCCTGTATCTCTACCGGCTGAGTAGCCGCGGCACGGCGGTCGGCCTGTTCGCGAACCGCAATCATCAGGCGGTCTTCCTGGCCACGTTGCTGCCGATGCTGGCGCTGCTGACCACCGGCCGCGACACGCTGGCGCGGCATCGCGGGCGCACGCTGTTTCTGCTGTTCGCCGCCGTGGCGGTGTTGATGGTCATGCTGCTGCTGCTGGGATCGCGCGCCGGGCTGGTCTGCGGCGTGATCGGCTTGCTCAGCGTCGCCGCGCTGGCGGGTGCGCGGGTGCGCGGAATGCGGGAGCGGCCGCGCTGGATCAGCGCGGCAATAATCGCCGGCTTCCTTATCATCGCGGTGCTGATCGTGGTGGCGATCGCTTCGGGGCAGGCGGCCTCGGTACGCCATGCCCTCGATAGTTCCAGCGAAGACGATTTGCGTTTTCTGGTCTGGCCGGTTGCGTGGCACGCGATGCTAGCGATGTTGCCGTGGGGAAGCGGGATCGGCAGCTACCAGCCGGTGTTCCAGATGGTCGAGCCGGCGGCGATGTTGCGGTCAACCTACTCCAACCACGCGCACAGCGACTGGCTTGAAGTGGTGATGACCGGCGGCGTCCCGGCTGCCGCACTGCTGCTCGCCGCAATCGGCGGATACGGCTACGCCGTCGTGCTGGCGTGGCAGCGGCGGCGCCTACCGGGCGCGCCGCTTGCGTGGACGGGGCTTGTCATTGCCATGTTGTGTGCGATAGGCAGCGCCGCCGATTATCCGCTACGTGCCCCGATCATGTCCGCACTGTTCGTCCTGTCTTGTCTATGGGCGCGGACCGGGCTGGATCGGGACTCATCTCGTGATGATGAAGGTTCACACCGTCGGGCGGAATCGCCGAACGATCTGAGGGCTTGATGTACAAAGTCTGTGCCGTGTTGTTGTCGTGCGTGCTGGCTCTCAGCGCGTGTACGACAGGCCGAGACGTGGCGTCGATGAACGGAGCGCCCCTCAACGTGGTTCGCGTCGAGGCGGACAAGCTGCCGGTGCCGGCCGGAACCGATTATGGTGCCAGCGACGTACCGTATCAACTCGGCCCGCTTGACGAGGTGACCGTCAGCGTGGCGGGGCTGGACGAGCTCAACCAGCGGCAAGTGCAAGTCGATTCCAGCGGACGTTTCTCGGTACCGGTGGCAGGCACTTTGGAAGCCGCAGGCAAAACTCCGGAACAGGTTGCGACGATCATCCGTGACCGGCTGCGCCGCCAGTATATACGCGACCCGCAAGTGGCAGTGAACCTGGTGCGTACCGTCAGCCAGACGGTGACGGTCGAAGGCGAGGTCAAGAAGCCGGGCATTTATCCGACGCTGGGCCGGATGTCGCTGCTACGCGCAATCGCTGCGGCGGAAGGTGTGACTGAATTCGCCAAACTGCAAGATGTCGTCGTCCTCCGTCGCGTCGGCGGGAAGGATTATGCCGCGTTGTACAATTTGCGCGCGATCCGCCGCGCGCAATACGAGGATCCCGACATCTATCCTGGCGATGTGGTGATGGTCGACGAGTCACGCGGTCGCCGCATGTTCAAGGACTTCCTGCAACTCGCTCCGCTTCTGACTGCCCCGCTCATCGTGGCGCTCCAGTGACGGAGGCGACGCTCCGGCTTTCCATCGCCGGACGTCGTCCCGCTGCCATGCCGATTTCCGTCTCCGTGCCTATTCCCGTCTTCGAGTAAACAAGCCACATGAACAGCATGGTCAGCACCGCGAAGACGGGTTTGCAGGACGGCGCGCCGGCCGGCGACAAGCAAGGTCTACTGCCGCCGGTTCTAGTTCAATACTGGCACAAGGCGGTCCGCTGGCGCTGGCCGATTCTGGGCATCATCGGCGCGTGCTTGGCAGCGGGACTGGTCATCACCCTGCTCACCCCGCTGCGCTACACCGCCGAATCCGAGATCGAGATCAGCCGCGAGCAAAAGCAGATTACAAACGTCCAGGGCGTCGAATCTCAGCAATCGGGACGCGATCTGGAATTCTATGCGACGCAATATGCTCTGCTGAAGGCGCGACCACTCGCCGAGCGTGTCGCCAAGGACCTTCATCTCGCGCGAACGCGCGACTTCATGGCCGCGCATGGACGTGGCGGTCGCTACGACGAACTGACCGAGGAAAAGAACTTCACCAAGCGCGACCGGGAAATCGTCGAGCTGCTGCTCGACAACGTCTCGATCGACCCCGTCCGCACATCACGGCTGGTAAACATCGACTATACCAGCCGCTCGCCCGAGCTGGCCTCCGCAATCGCCAATGCCTGGCCGCGCGCCTTCATCGCGGCGACGGTTGATCGACAATTCGAATCCACTGCTGATGCTCGACGTATCTTGGAGTCACGCCTCAATGCGCTGCGCGACCGGCTTGAACAATCGGAGCGACAGGTCGTCAATTACGCATCGCGCCAACAGATCGTAACGCTAGACCAGGTTCGTGACGAAACCGGCAAGACACAGGTCGCTCGTACGCTGGCGGCAAGCGACGTCGAAGCATTGAATGCCGCACTGAACCGGGCGATAGAGTCGCGTATCGCGGCCGAGAGCCGCGCCCGGTCTGACGGCCGTGCGACGCCGGAAACAGTGTCGAGCCAATCATTGGCGCTTCTGCGGCAACAGCGGGCTGACGCCGCCGCAGATTACGCACGGCTGCAGGTCAAGTTCGAGCCAGAGTATCCAACGGTTCGCGAGGCTGCGCGCCGAGTGCAGACTCTGGATGCCGCTATAAACCAGGAATTTCAGCGCGTCTCTGGCAGCCGAGCCAACGAATATCGCGAGGCGGTTAATCGCGAGAACGAGCTGCGCGACCAGCTGTCTCAGCTCAAGGTCAGGCTGGACCGCCAGCGCCAGGCCAGTATCCAGTACGGCGTCTATCAGCGCGAGGCGGACACCAACCGCCAACTCTATGATGCGCTTCTCCAACGCTATAAGGAAATCGGGATCGCCGGCACGGTCGGCGTCAGTAACATCGCGATCGTGCAGAATGCCGACGTTCCCACACGTCCGTCAGCTCCGCGGCTTATCATCAATTTGATTTTGTCGCTGTTCGTCGGGATCGTACTGGCTGCGATCGGTGCTTTGATCCTCGACCAGATCGACGAGGGTATTCGCGAACCGGCCGAGATCCCCGATTTGCTCGGCCTGCCGCTGCTCGGCTATACACCGATGATCCGCGGCTCGGTCGAGGAGGAGATCAATGACGCGAAGTCGGGCACGTACGAAGCCTATTTCACCGTTCGGTCGAATCTAGCCTTCTCGACGCCGCAGGGTTTCCCCCGGTCGATGATGGTTACCAGCACCAGCCCGGCGGAAGGCAAAAGTTCGACGTCGCTAGCGCTGGCAGTGATCTTGGGGCGCACGAATCGAAACGTGTTGCTGATCGACGCGGACATGCGCTCGCCGTCGATCCACAAGTTCGCCGGCGGCAACAATACCATGGGACTGAGCAACTTCCTGGCCGGCGAAAACGATCTGGGCGGGCTGGTGCAGCCCTCCGGCTTCAAGGGCGTGACGATGCTGACTGCCGGGCCGCCGCCTCCCAATGCCGCCGAGTTGCTGACCGGTGATCGGCTGAAGGCGTTCCTGGAAAGTGATCATGGTTTCGATCATATCGTGATCGATTCTCCGCCGGTGCTTGGGCTCGCAGATGCGCCATTGATCGCGCAAGCGGTGCAGGGCTGCGTGCTGGTGGTCGAATCGCGGGGTGTCGCGCTGCGCGCAGTCCGCTCGTCGATCGCGCGGCTCGTCATGGCACATGCCAACATCTTCGGCGTGGTGCTGACGAAGCTCCAGTATCGCGAGGGCGGCTATGGCTATGGATATGGCTATAGCTACGGCCATTCCGATCGGAATGACGACGAGGGACGCGGCTGACGCGATGATGTTGCTCGGGCGCCAACGGCCGCTTTTCGTCGTGATCCTCGCGATCACGCTGGCGCTGGCCGCAGCCGTGCTGTCGGTGCAAAAGGCGGTGGTCCAAGTCTTCGCATCTACCGCTCCGGCGCTGGCGCTTCGCCTCTCGCCCCACGATGCAAAAGCGACACGACGGCAGTTTGACCTGGACGTGCTGGCCAACGGCACCGGGTTGCCGCGCGATCCGGTCGGCGCGGCACGGGCGGCACGCGCAGCTATCGCGCATGAGCCGCTCGACGCCGGAGTTGCCCGGATGCTGGCAATGTCAGAGAGCCCAACCCGACAAACCGCAATCGCCCCGCTCATGCACGTTGCCGAGCGCATATCGCGCCGTGATCTGCTCAATCAATTGTGGCTGGTCGAGGATGCGGTGACGCGCGGCGACATCGGTGGGGCGCTGGTCCATTACGACCGCGCACTTTCTGTACATCCCGAAGCGGGGGCGCAGTTGTTCCCGATCCTGACTGCGGCGATCGCACAGCCGGACATCCGCCAGGCACTGGTACCTTATCTGCGCGCGGACCGTCCCTGGGCGATCTCCTTTCTCGTTCATGCCGCGCAGCATGCCGACGATCCGACCCGTGTCGCGCAAACTTACCTTCAATACGGAGGCGATCGGGCCGCCGCCAAGCATCGCGCGCTGGGGCCGTTGATCTTGAGCCGGCTGGTCGCGTTGCGCCACTATCCCGCCGCCTACGCGTTCGCACGGCGACTGACGCCTAATCCGGCCGCATTGACACGCGCCGGCTTATCTCGCGCGACGTTCGATCAGCGGTTCGCCCCGTTTGTCTGGACGATCGATCCCGGCGTCGATGCCGATATTACCTATGCACCCGATCAAGGGGTTGCCATCGAACTAGACAGCGCCAAGCGCGTCGTCGCCCTCACCCGCGACATGATGCTCGCCGCAGGGCGCTGGCGCTTCGCACAAGGCGTGGATTACTCGACGCTGGCCGGACGACCACTGCTGTCATGGACCGCCACCTGCCTGGGGGCTGACGACCGGCGCATCTGGAGCTACGATACCAACCAGCTGGATCGCCACCACGACGTTCCCCCGGTGCTGACCGTGCCGGCCGGATGCGGGCCGGTGCGGCTGGAGTTGTCCGTCGGCTCAGGCCCTGCCGACGACGCACGGGTTACGATCCGCGACGTCTCGCTGGAGCGTATGTGAGCGTCGGGCGCGCCCGCGGCGCCTGACGCGATGGCGTTTGCGAACGCGCGCGTCGGCTCCGTGATGGCCCTGCTGCGCGACCATGCGCGGGAGATCGTCAACATCGCCTGGCTGGTCGGTGATCGCGCCTTCCGCGTGCTGGGCACGTTTGTGATCGGTCTGGTGATCGCGCGGATCATGGGCCCGGCGGATTTCGGCGGGTACAGTTATGCGTATACGCTGATCGCGCTGCTGATGCTGACGGTCAGCCTGGGGCTGAACGGCGTGGTCGTCAAACAGGTGGTGGACCGCCCGCACGACGCCGGGGAGATCCTGGGCACGGCCTGCGTGTTGCAGGCGGCCGCGGCCGCGGCCGTCGTCGCGGTATTGGCGCTGGTTCCGATGGTGATCGGGTGGACTGGCGACCATTATGCACGGCTCGCCCTCATCATGGCGCTGGGGCTGCTGTTTCGACCCAGCGAGCCCGTACGTTACTGGTTCGAATCACAGGTCAGCGCGAAATATGCGGTGATGGCCGACAATGCGGCCTTCGTGATCGGCGCGACGATGAAGCTCGGCAGCCTGTGGCTTTGGCGCAGCCTGACCGCGCTGGCCTGGGCCACGGCGGCCGAAATGGCGCTGAGCGGTATCTTCCTGGTACTGATCTATCGCCAGCGCGGGCGACACGACGCGCGCTGGCGCCTGTCGGGGCGAACCGCGCGCGCGTTGCTGGGGGCCGGATGGCCGCTGCTGCTAGCGGGGCTGTCAATCGCTTTGTACACACGGATCGACCAAGTGATCCTGATGGCATTGCGCGGCCCGACCGAGACCGGCATCTTCTCGGCCGCGGCCCGGATCGGCGAGATGCTGTACGTGGTGCCGACCGTCATCGCGACCACGTTCTTCCCCCGCTGGCAACGATTGCTGCAACAATCCGAACAAGCCCATGCCCGCGCGATCACCACGACAATGGCTTGGATGGTCGGCGGGTGCGCCCTGCTGTCGGTGGCGATGCTGCTGCCCGCCCCGCTGGTTACGCGGCTGCTGTACGGCAACGGCTATGCCGCGGCGGCACCGGTGCTCGCGATCCATATCTGGACCTGCGTGTTCGTCAGCATGGGGGTGCTGGGCAATCAATGGTATCTGTCGCATGGGCTGCAGGGCCGGACGCTGTTCTGCACCGTGTTGGGGGCGGCCACCAACATCGGCCTGAATCTCGCGCTGGTGCCGTCGATGGGGGCCAAGGGCGCCGCGATCGCCTCGGTCGCGGCACAGGCGGTATCGGCGTTTCTCGCCGATGCGGCCAGCGCCGCCTCGCGTCCGTTGTTCATGCTGAAGCTTCGGGTCTTGCTCTTCCCGGTTTTCCGGATAGTCGATAACCTTCGACACCGACGCGGATGATGCCTGTCGTTCGTCCGCCCTTCCGATAGGATTCCATGCCGTCCGCTTCCGTTCAATCGCCGATCCTGCTAATCGTGTTCAACCGCCTTGACACCGCGCTGCAGGTGGTGGAGGCGCTCGCGCAGGCCCGGCCCGCCCGTCTGTTTGTCGCAGCCGATGGCCCGCGCGCCGACCGTCCGGGCGAGGCCGAGACGGTCCGCGCTGTGCGCGAGGCGGTGATGGCGCGGATCGACTGGCCGTGCGAGGTGCAGACGCTCTTCCGCGACAGCAACTTGGGATGCCGCGACGGCGTGCGGTCCGCGATCGACTGGTTCTTCGACCATGTGCCCGCCGGGATCATCCTGGAGGACGATGTGGTACCCTCCCCGGATTTCTTCACCTTCTGCGACATCGCGTTGACCACTTATGCCGACGACGAACGCGTCTACATGGTGTCGGGCACCAACCTGCTTGGCGCTGGCGTGTCGTTCGACAGCTATTCCTTTTCCAGCTTCGGCTCGATCTGGGGTTGGGCGAGCTGGCGACGCGCCTGGCGGCGCTACGACGTTACGATGGCCGGTTGGGAGCCAGCCATGAAGCGCGATCTCGTGAGGCGGTTCGGTCGGCTACCCGCCCGCTATCTGTCGAGCGTGATCGACGGCCATGTCCGGTTCGACATCGACACCTGGGACACGCAATGGCTCTACACAATGCTGCGCGACCGCGCGCGTGCTGTCCTGCCGCAAGGCAACCTTATCACCAACGTCGGCGTGGTGGGCACACATTCCTCGGTGGAGATGAGCACGCATCACCTTGGCTACGGCACGTTGCGCCAACCGCTACGACCCGCCAGTGCTCCCGATGTCGAGGACATCGGTTTCATGCGGGTCATGACCCGCAGGATTTATCTGCCGGCCATGGCGATCTCGACCGGATCGCGGATCGCCAAGCGCCTGAAGCTGCACGGTGCCGCCACCCGGCTGTTCCGGCTGCTGCGCGACCAGACGCGCTCCGGTGACTGACGACGGGACGATCCTCCCGATCCGCCAACCATGCCGGAACCGGCAAACATGAACGACACGAATATCCAAGGGAAATGTGATGACCGATCGTAAAGTGGCCCTCATCACCGGCGTAACCGGGCAAGACGGCGCGTATCTGGCCGAACTGCTTCTGGAAAAGGGATACGAGGTGCACGGGCTGAAGCGGCGGTCGTCGTCGTTCAACACCGGGCGGATCGAGGGGATCTACCAGGATCCGCACGTCGAGGGCGCGCGCTTCCACCTCCATTACGGCGACCTGACCGACTCGACCAACCTGATCCGCATCGTCCAGCAGGTGCAGCCGACCGAAATCTACAACCTGGCCGCGCAAAGCCACGTCCAGGTCAGCTTCGAGACGCCCGAATATACCGCCAACGCCGACGGCATCGGCACGTTGCGCCTGCTGGAGGCCATCCGCATCTTGGGGATGGAGAAGACGACGCGCTTCTACCAGGCCTCGACGTCCGAACTGTACGGGCTGGTGCAGGAAGTGCCGCAGAAGGAGACCACCCCCTTCTACCCACGATCGCCCTATGCCGCGGCGAAGCTATATGCCTATTGGATCGTGGTCAATTATCGGGAGGCCTACGGAATGCACGCCTCGAACGGCATCCTGTTCAACCACGAAAGCCCACTGCGCGGCGAGACGTTCGTCACCCGCAAGATCACCCGCGCGGTCGCCGCGATCCATCTCGGGCGGCAGGACAAATTGTGGCTCGGCAACCTCGACGCACGCCGCGACTGGGGCCATGCCCGGGAATATGTCCGCGGGATGTGGCTGATGCTCCAGCAGGAGCAGCCGGACGATTACGTCCTGGCGACCGGTGAGACGACCCCGGTACGCACCTTCGTCGAATGGGCGTTCGAGGATGTCGGCATCCGGCTTCGCTGGGAGGGAGAGGGCGTCGACGAAAAGGGGTATTGCGCCGATAGCGGCCGCTGTCTGGTCGAGGTCGATCCACGTTACTTCCGTCCGACCGAGGTGGAACTGCTGATCGGCGATCCGGGCAAGGCGCAGCGCCAGCTGGGCTGGCGGCACGAAACGTCGCCGCGCGATCTGGCGCGCGAGATGGTGAAGGCCGATCTGGAAATCATGACCAGCGCCCCGATCGCCAAGGGGGTGTGACCGTGGCGATCGGAACCCCTTACGACCTGCGCGGCAAGCGCGTCTTCGTCGCCGGGCATCGCGGCATGGTCGGCTCGGCGATCGTGCGGCGTCTGGCGCGCGAGGAATGCACCATCCTCACCGCCGCGCGCGCCGAACTCGACCTGAAGGATCAGGCGGCGGTGCGCGAGTGGTTCGCCGCAGAGCGCCCGGACGCGGTCTTCCTGGCGGCCGCCAAGGTCGGCGGCATCCTGGCGAACGACAGCTATCCGGCCGACTTCCTGTACGACAACCTCATGATCGAAGCGAACGTGATCGAAGCGGCGCATCGCACCGCGGTAGAAAAGTTGATGTTCCTGGGATCGTCGTGCATCTATCCGAAGTTCGCCGCACAGCCGATCACCGAGGAAGCGTTGCTGACCGGCGCGCTGGAGCCGACCAACGAATGGTATGCGGTCGCCAAGATCGCCGGGATCAAGCTGGCACAGGCCTATCGCCGGCAGCATGGCTGCGACTTCATCTCGGCGATGCCGACCAATCTCTACGGTCCAGGCGACAATTTCGACCTGTCGTCCAGCCATGTGCTGCCCGCGCTACTGCGCAAGGCTCATGAGGCGCACGCAGCCGGAACGGCCTCAATCGAAATCTGGGGCACCGGCACGCCGCGCCGCGAATTCCTGCACGTCGACGATCTGGCCGATGCGTGCGTCTTCCTGATGAAGAGCTATTCCGACGACGAACACGTCAATGTCGGTTCGGGCGACGATATCGCGATTGCCGATCTTGCCAGACTAGTCGCCGATGTCGTCGGCTTCGTAGGCGAGATCACCCTCGACCTTTCCAAGCCCGATGGTACGCCACGCAAGCTGATGAGTGCTGCGAAGCTGCAGGCGATGGGCTGGTCGCCGCGCATTATACTGCGTGATGGTATCGAACAGGTCTATGCTGATTACCGCGCGCAGACCGTATACCGCGCCTGACCCCGAAGCAACGCGGGATATGCTTGGGCACCCGGTCATCTCTCGCGTGAAACGAACCGGCGATGAATGCGCAAAAGTGGCGAATGTGCATCAACGGCGTCCAACTCCAGTGGAATGCGAGCATAAACCATCCGGGGACGCCTCACGACGAGTTCAACTTACCCTTGGATACCGATCATTGCAGGCGCCGATATAGGTGGTTGCTGCGCCGGTTCATCAACGATCG
Source organism: uncultured Sphingomonas sp. (assembly GCA_913777295.1). GTDB lineage: Bacteria > Pseudomonadota > Alphaproteobacteria > Sphingomonadales > Sphingomonadaceae > Sphingomonas. The sequence goes on from CAJYRU010000251.1 coordinate 19,722, forward strand.
AAGTAGGTTCATGCTCGCCCGATGTACAGCTTTATAGATGATATCAGTATTCTAATAAATGGTCGTGGCTACCACCGCGTATATCGAGGAAAATCAAGCCGTAGCTGCCACTTCCAGCGATTCTGTGGCCCGTTCTCGACTTTCCACATCCTACGCATAGTCCGGTAGGCAGACGTCGACCGCTATAGCGTTTTCCTCTCAGTATGGGTGATATCCGCAGAAGATGAGGTAATTGGTACACTCCAGGGACCGGAGGAGATCAGCCTGCATCAAAATTTTTGGAGCATCTGCTCGAGCTAACTGAGTTTGCTATCACCGTCATTCTGGCACGCGGCATGTCGATGCGACACGTCAATCCGCTCTCTGATTGGCGGCGTGTTTACCGCGATACGATGAAGGCCACGTTCCGGCGCGCCAGTCAGCAGGGAATAATTTTGGTACATGGTGTCGCGACCACGTCTCGCATCTAGTCTGTGCACTATGATGCGCTACTCGCCGGCGGCATAACGCGCCTTACGGATCGACGTAGCTCTTCCCGAACCGGGCGGCGAGCGCCTGTGCCTCCTCGGGCATCAGCGCCGCCGTCACGCCGATCGCGACTGCGTCGCGCGCGCGATCGAACAGCGCGATGCAGCGCCGGTCGTTGAAGCGCGAGGTGTAGAGCACGCCGTCGGCGCGCGTCCCGGCGTGGATGTCGGCGCCGATCGCCTGCGTGCGGCGATAGTCGCTGCCGTGCAGCTCGGTGAACGACAGGCCGTGTGCCGAAACGCCGGCATCGACCAGCGGGTAGAGCGTCAGCGCGCGCGTCGCGACCAGTGTGCTGCGCGCCCGCACCGCCACGTCGGTGGACAACACGTCGGTGACGGTCGGCACGCGCACCAGCGTCTCGCCGAACGCGGTTTCCAGATCGAGCGCGAGGTACAGCGTCTTATAATCGCCCGCCGGATCGTCATAGCGTTGCAGCGGCGTCGCGCCCGCCGGCCCGAAGAACAGCGGCGACAGCGTCTTG
>CAJYRU010000252.1 GCA_913777295.1 uncultured Sphingomonas sp.
TATCGCAACTTCGCGACGAAGCTGTGGAACGCCACCCGCTTCGCGCAGGCCAATGGCATTGGCGCATCTGCGACGATCGAGCCACCCAAGGCCGAACTGGCGGTCAATCGCTGGATCATCGCCGAGACGATCGAGACGGTGCAGGCATTGGACTTGGCGCTGGCCGATCTCCGTTTCGATGGCGCGGCGAACACCATCTACCAGTTTACCTGGAGCCGGTTCTGCGACTGGTATCTCGAACTTATCAAGCCGGTGCTGCAGGGCGGGGCCGAGGGTGGCGAGGAGACGCGCGCCGTCGCGGGCTGGGTGCTGGACCAGATCTTGGTCATGCTCCACCCGTTCATGCCGTTCATTACCGAGGAACTGTGGCACGCGCTGGGCGAACGGTCGAACGACCTGATCGTCGCGCGCTGGCCGATGGCCGACGCACGCGCGATCGATCCGGCGGCGCGGGCGGAGATCGACTGGCTGATTCGTCTGGTCAGTGAAATCCGCGCGGCGCGCACCGAACTTAACGTGCCGCCGGGCGCCCGCCTGCCGCTGCATGTCCGTGATGCGTCGGGCGCGACGTCCGAGCGGCTGACGCGACAGGAAGCGGTGCTGGCCCGCCTTGCGCGCGTCGATCGCGTCGACGGTGATGCTCCGGCCGGTGGCGCGTTACAAATCGTGGTGGACGAAGCGACCTTCGTCCTGCCGCTGGGCCAGGTCATCGACCTCGACGCCGAGCGCACCCGCCTGACCAAGGCGATCGCGGCCGCAGAAAAGGAGCGCGACGCGCTGGCCGGGCGGCTGAGCAATGCGAGCTTCGTCGAACGCGCCAAGCCCGAAGCAGTCGAAAAGGCGCGGGTGGACCATGCCGACAAGATGGCCGAGGCGGCCCGGTTGCACGCGGCGCTGGGGCGGCTGGGCTGAGAGGCATTCCGCCCCATCACCGTACTGTCCCGCGTCGCGGACAGGCGGTGATGGGGCGGGGTGGCTTACTTCGCCCATTTAACGCACGTCATCCCAGCGAAGGCTGGGATTTCCCGGTAATAGCGCGGGACATTGGCCGTTTGAGACCCCAGCCTGCGCTGGGGTGATGTCTGCTAGGCAAGGGAGCGCAGGCGTCGCTGTCTGGCGACCGCCTGCGCCGCTCCCTCAGTCGCGCGTGGTCGCGTTGGCCGCGCTCAGCGCCGCCCGGACGGTGGCGGTCGCGACGTCACCATCGATCCCGACCCCGAACACGCGCCGGCCGTCCGACAGGCTGCATTCGAGATAGGCGGCGGCCTGCGCATCGGCACCATGACCGATGGCATGTTCGCTATAATCGACCACGTCCATGTCGATACCGCCCTCTTCGCGCAGCGCGGCGAGCAGGCCCGATAACAGGCCGTTGCCCTTGCCCGAGATCGAGCGCTCCTCACCATCCAGCCGCACGCGCCCGACGAAGGTGCGCGGCGGACCGCCGCCCGGTGCGTGCGTCTCGGCATAGTCGATCAGCGCATAGCGATCCTTGCCCTGCGGTAGATAGGCGTCATGAAACGCGGACCAGATGTCAGCGGCGTTCAGTTCGCGGCCCAGCTGGTCGGCCATCGCCTGCACATGGCGGCTGAAATCGGCCTGCAACCGCTTGGGCAGTTTCAGGCCCTTGTCCTGTTCCAGCACCCACGCGACGCCGCCCTTGCCCGACTGCGAATTGACGCGGATGACCGCCTCATAGCTGCGGCCGAGATCGGCGGGGTCGATCGGCAGATAGGGGACTTCCCACAGGCCGTCATTGCGCACCGCCTGCGCCGCCATGCCCTTCTTGATCGCGTCCTGGTGGCTGCCCGAAAAGGCGGTGAACACCAGATCGCCGGCATAGGGGGTGCGCGGATGCACCGGCAGCTGGGTGCAGTAATTGACCGTGTTCACGACCTCGTCGATGTCCGACAGGTCCAGCTGCGGGTCGACACCCTGCGTGTAGAGGTTCAGTGCGACCGTCACCAGATCGCAATTGCCGGTGCGTTCGCCATTGCCGAGCAGGCAGCCTTCGACGCGATCGGCACCGGCCATCAGTCCCAGCTCGGCCGCAGCAACGCCGGTGCCGCGATCGTTATGCGTGTGGAGCGAGATGAGGACGCTGTCGCGGTTCGGCACGTTGCGGCAGAACCATTCGATCTGGTCGGCATAGACGTTGGGCGTGGCCGCCTCGACCGTGGCGGGCAGGTTGAGGATCAGCGGCTTGTCCGGCGTCGGTTGCAGCACGTCCATCACCGCCGCACAGACCTCGACCGAGAAATCCAGCTCGGCAGTCGAAAAGGTTTCGGGGCTGTATTCGAACCGCCAGTCGGTATTGGGGCGCTTGGCCGCCTCGTCGCGCAGCACCTTCGCGCCGTTGACCGCGATTTCGCGGACCTCGGCGCGTTCCATGCCGAACACGATCCGCCGCCAAGCCGGGCTGACCGCGTTGTAGAGGTGGACGATCGCCTGCTTCGCCCCGTCGAGGCTTTCGAAGCTACGCTCGATCAGGTCGCGGCGCGACTGGGTCAGGACCTGCACCCACACGTCGTCGGGAATGCGACCATCGCGCACGAGGCCCGAGATGAAGTCGAACTCGGTCGCGCCGGCCGAGGGAAAACCGACCTCGATCTCCTTCAATCCGACCTTCAGCAGCAGGTCGAAGAAGCGGTTCTTCTTTTCCGCGCCCATCGGGTCGATCAGCGCTTGGTTCCCGTCGCGCAGATCGGTCGACAGCCAGCGCGGGGCGGTGGTGATCGTACGCGACGGCCATTGGCGGTCGGGCAGGTCGACGGTCGGAAAGGGGCGGTATTTGGTCGAAGGATCGCGCAACATGACGTCTCAGCCTGTCTTGGGCGCGCGATGGTTGCGCGCCAGTATCTGCCGGAAAGGGTTCGATACTCCCTCAGGGCAGGCGCACGCCGGTGCGATCCTGCCCTAAGGGCGGCTAAGTCGCAGGAGGATGCGGCGTCCGAACATGGCCGCTGTGTGGCGCGGCCTTTGGCAAATGTCCATAGCCGATAGGGGCCATGGGTACTGACCCATGGCCCGAGGGGATCAGGCTGCGACGAACGCTGCGTTGATCGTCAGGTCAACCTTGTCCGACACCACCGGCGCATAGGCACCCACGCCGAAATCGCTGCGCTTGATGCTGCCGGTCGCGGTGAAGCCGACATTCTTCTTCTTGTTCATCGGGTTCTCACCCGCGCCCACGAAGCGCACGGTCAGCTGCACGGGCTTGGTCTGCCCCTTGATGGTCAGGTTGCCGGACATCATCCAATGATCGCCCATCGGCTGCACGCGGGTCGAAACGAACTTCGCGGTCGGGTGATTCGCGACGTCGAAGAAATCCTTCGACTGGAGATGCTCGGCGAATTGCGGGCTGGTGACGGTCAGCGACTTGGCGATGTCGAAGTCGATCGCGACCTTGGTCGCGGCCGGGTTCTTCGGGTCGAGGGTCGCGGTGCCGCCGGTCGCACCGAACAGGCCGTCGAGCATCGAGAAGCCCATATGGTTCACGCGCCACGCGACCTGGGTGTGGGCGGTGTCGACGGTGTAGTTGCCGGCGGTTACGCGGGCCTTGTCGGGGGCGCCCGGCATCTGGGCGACGGTCGGGGCAGCAACCGCGAACAGCGCGGCAGCGAGGATCAGGGGCGTACGCATGGAAATGCTCTCCGGTTGAGGCGAAGTCGGGGTGCCGCCGTTGTCGGGGGCGCCGGGCTTCGGGTCAAATACCGGATGCGAAACGATCGGTTTCGGTTTCGGTGCCGTGGGAGAAATGATGGGTACGGCAGCTGCCGTCATCCAGGTGAAGGCCGGGATCCACGGATGCGGGTCGGTTGCGATCAGCCGATACCATCCGACACAATGGATCCCGGCCTTCGCCGGGATGACGGGGCGAAAAGATCACCGCCCGCCCGTCGGTCGCGGCAAAGCCGCGCCCCGAAGGGCGGGCTTTGTCGCGCCGGCCGCTCGGGACAAGGGTGGAACTGACCAGGTCAGTTCCGCTCCTTGTCCACGAGCTTGTTCGCACCGATCCACGGCATCATTGCACGCAGTTCGGCACCGGTCTTTTCGATCGGATGCGCAGCCGCCTGCTTGCGCGCCGCCTTCAGCTCGGGCTGGCCGGCGCGGTTGTCGAGGACGAAGTTCTTGACGAAGCGGCCCGACTGGATGTCGGCCAGAACCCGCTTCATTTCCTTCTTCGTCTCATCGGTGATGATGCGCGGGCCGGTGACGATGTCGCCATATTCGGCGGTGTTCGAGATCGAATAGCGCATGTTGGCGATGCCGCCCTCATACAGCAGGTCGACGATCAGCTTGGTTTCGTGGAGGCATTCGAAATAGGCCATTTCCGGGGCATAGCCCGCCTCGACCAGCGTTTCGAACCCGGCCTGGATCAGGTGGGTGACGCCGCCGCACAGCACGGCCTGCTCACCGAACAGGTCGGTTTCGCATTCCTCGCGGAAGTTGGTTTCGATGATGCCCGAACGGCCGCCACCGACGCCCGACGCATAGGCGAGCGCGATGTCGTGGGCGTTGCCCGACGCATCCTGATGGATCGCGACGAGGCAGGGCACGCCGCCGCCCTTCACATATTCGCTACGCACCGTGTGGCCCGGGCCCTTGGGCGCGATCATGATAACGTCGACGTCGGCGCGCGGCTCGATCAGGCCGAAATGGACGTTCAGGCCATGGGCGAAGGCGAGCGCCGCACCGGGCTTCAGGTTCGCATGAATGTCGTCGGCATAGATCGCGGCCTGATGCTCGTCGGGCGCCAGGATCATCAGGATGTCGGCCCAGGCGGCGGCTTCGGCGTTCGGCAGAACCTTGAAGCCGGCCCCTTCGGCCTTGGCGGCGCTGGCCGAACCGGGGCGCAGCGCGATGGCGACGTTCTTGACGCCCGAATCGCGCAGGTTCTGCGCATGGGCATGGCCCTGCGAACCATAGCCGAGGATCGCGATCTTCTTGTCGCTGATGAGGTTCAGATCGGCGTCGCGATCATAATAGACACGCATGTGGGTTCCCTTTCGAAAATTGGCGCGACCGGCACGGGCGGTACGCGATGGATGGGTTCAGGCGGCCTCTCGTCCGCGGGCGATGGCGGCGATGCCGGTGCGAGCAACCTCGACCAACCCCACTTCGGCCATCAATTCGGTGAACTTGTCGATCTTTTCGATCGATCCCGTCACCTCGAACACGAAACTCGACACGGTCGCATCGACGACGCGCGCGCGATAGACTTCGGCGAGGCGCAGTGCCTCGATCCGATGCTCGCCGGTGCCGACGACCTTTACCAACGCCAGCTCGCGTTCGACATGCTGGCCCTGTACCGTCAAATCGACGACCTTGTGGACGGGCACCAGCCGGTCGAGCTGGGCGATGATTTGTTCCATCACCGACGGCGATGCATTGGTGACGATGGTGATCCGGCTG
>CAJYRU010000253.1 GCA_913777295.1 uncultured Sphingomonas sp.
ATGCACCCCGGATCGGACGAGGCGGAATGGCGGGAGGATTGCGCGCCGCGCCGCGTGCTGTCGCTGTTCGCCACCAAATGGACCAGCATGGTGCTGCATACGCTGCACGCCCGCCATGGCGGCACCGCGCGCACCGGCGTGTTGCTGCGCAGCCTGCCGGGCATTTCGAAGAAGATGCTGACCCAGACGCTGCGCGAGATGGAGGAGATCGGCCTGATCGCGCGCGAAGTGCTGGCGGTGATGCCGCCGGCGGTCGAATACCGCCTGACGCCGCTGGGGTGCCGGTTCGTCGAGCCGGTGAACCTGCTCTATGAATGGGGACGGGCGAATGCCGATGCCCTGGATGCGCTGGGCAGCCGGCCGGGCGGGCGGCGGGGGTAGCCCGCACTCGTCATTCCCGCGAAGGCGGGAATCCATACACGCCGACGTCGCGGATCAATCACCAGCCGAGGCGTCTATGGACCCCCGCCTGCGCGGGGGTGGCGAAGCTGGTTGGCGGCCGTCCCCCGCGCTCGCCGGCCGTCAAACGAAAAGGGCGGCCCCGCAGGACCGCCCCATCGTTAAAGCAACGAACCGACAGCCTCAGCCGTCGTAATCGCCGCCTACATTCTGGTTGCGCGGCGGGGCGGCGGCGGTGAGGCGCAGCGCCTCTGCCGACGCGGCCAGCGAACCCAGTTCGTCGGGCGCGTCGTCGTCGTCGATCTGCACCTTCTGCATCGACGTAATGACCGATTCGCGCAGATGATCGGGGGTGATATTCTCCTCCGCGATCTCGCGCAGCGCCACGACCGGATTCTTGTCACGATCGCGATCGAGCGTGAGTTCGGCACCGCCCGAAATCTGGCGGGCGCGCTGGGCAGCCATCAACACCAGGTCGAAACGGTTGGGGATCTTGTCGACGCAATCCTCGACGGTGACGCGCGCCATGAAACGCCTTCCTTGCAAAACGGAGGGTATCGGAAAGCACGCTGCCTACGCAGGCGCGCCCGGAAAGTCAATGAAACTTGGGGCGCAGCCGGCCGTTACGCCATGATAACGGATGGGAGAGGGCATGACCGGGGCTGCCGAGCCGACCTTTACCGTCGCCGGAAACCGGCTGACGCTGTTGACCGAAGGGCCGGAGCGGCTGTCGGCGCTGCTGGCGCTGATCGATGGCGCGCGCCATTCGCTGCGCTTCCTGTTCTATATCTGGGCAGAGGACGATGCCGGCACGCGGGTGCGCGACGCACTGGTCGCGGCGGCGGCGCGGGGCGTGCGGGTGTCGCTGATCGTCGACGGTCTGGGTGCCGAGGCGGCGGCCAACCGCCGCTTCTTCGAACCGCTGCGGGCGGCCGGGGGCGATGTCTGCGTATTCGTGCCGCGCATCGGGCGGCGTTACCTGTTGCGCAATCACCAGAAACTGGCGCTGGCCGATGATGCCCGCGTGATCGTCGGCGGTTTCAATATCGAGGATTCCTACTTCGGCACGGTCGCGGATCAGGCGTGGCGCGACCTCGGGCTGATCGTCGACGGGCCTGCCGCCGGGCGGCTCGCCGGCTTTTTCGACGCGCTGAAGGCGTGGACCGCGCTGCCCGGCGCACCGCTTCGCAAATTGTCGCGCCTGCTGCGCGACTGGAGCGAGGAAAGCGGACCGATCCGCTGGCTGCTGGGCGGGCCATCGCGGCGACTGTCGCCGTGGGCGCGGACGGTGAAGCACGAGATCCGCCATGGCGAGCAGATCGACATGATCGCCGCCTATTTCGCGCCCGGCCCGTTGATGACCCGCCGGCTCGACCACGCCGCCCGGCGTACCCGGTTGCGGATCGTGGTGCCGGCCATGACCGACCACGCCATCGCACTGCTGGCGGCGCGCTTCACCTATCGCGGACTGCTGCGCAAGGGCGCCGAACTCTACGAATATCGCCCGACCAAGCTGCACACCAAATTGTTCGTCGCCGACGATGCGGTGCATATTGGGTCGGCCAATTTCGATATGCGGTCGATGTTCCTCAACATGGAGCTGATGCTGCGGGTGGAGGATGCCGCCTTCGCCGCCCATCTGCGCACTTATATGGACCGGGAAGTGGCCGAATCGCAGCGGGTGACGCGCGCGCTGCATCGCGCGCGGTCGGGCTGGTGGGCGCGGGTGAAGCAGGCCGGGGCCTATTTCGTGATGGCGGTGCTGGACCCGGAAATCACCGTCTGGCTCAACCGCGACTGAACCTGCTTGAGGTCGGGGCGCTGGTGGTCCATCGCACGGCGCATGGATATTCCCGCACTCTATGCCCAGCTGATCCAGGCGATTGGCGACGGCACTGGCATGGCCGACAGCCTGTTGCACGTTCATGCCGGCATGGCGGTCCTGCTGCTGACCCGCGTGCTGACCGGGCGTCGCCTGTCGACGCCGATCCCGTTGGCGGTGGTGGCGCTGGCCGAACTGGGCAACGAGGTGCTCGACCGGCTGCATTACGGGTCGTGGCGCTGGGACGATACGCTGCTCGACATTCTGAACACGATGTTCTGGCCGACGATGCTGTTCATCGGCCTGCGTTTGCGCGACCGGTTCGAACCGCGCGTTGCAATCGTGCCGGAACAGCCGGCGATCTGAAAGGGTTGATGGGGCAAAGGAGCCTTGCCCGATGACCGATACCCCTCAGCACCCGAAGGTCGATCCGCAGCGGAAAGAACCGCACAACGCCTTCGACCATCCGACCGGCTATTCGGGCCAGGAATTTGACCGCGACCGCGCTGCGCGACAGGCCGCCGCCGAGGCGCGACCCGCCGGCATCGCGCCGGTCGACGACGGCCGCGAAATCCCGCCCGAAGCCGGCCACCGCGCGACGATCAGCCCCAATGGCGAAGTCCATGGCAGCGGCGCCAATGCCGGCGGCGGCGGGCAGGGGGAGAATTTCGACGACGATGCGTCGGGGGAGGGGGGCGGCGTGCCCCCGGCGGAGCGCGCGCCGGATCGGTAATTCCTAACCGTCATTCCCGCGAAGGCGGGAATCCATACACGCTGACGTATCAGCTTGACCCGCGACGATAGCGGCAATGGGTTCCCCGCCTGCGCGGGGAATGACGAACTGGTCGGTTCGTCAGCCCTTCGCCTCCGCAATCAGCTTGGCTGCCTCCGCCCCGGCCCAGTCCATGCCGCCGGTCACCCGCCACGCTTCCTTGCCTGCGGTATCGTAGAGGATCGTCGTCGGCAGGCTGACGCCCATCCCGGTCGAGAATTTGAGGTCGGGATCGCGATACGCCTTGAGGTTGGTCAGCTTGCGCTCCGTCAGGAACGGCTGGACCTTCGCCGGCTCCATGTCCTGCGACACGGTCAGGACGGTCAGTGCCGCCCCGTCGCGCGCGGCCAGCGCGTCGAGCGTCGGCATTTCGCGTACGCACGGCGCACACCATGTCGCCCACAGGTTCAGCAGCACCGGCTTGCCGCGGAAACCGGCCAGCGTAACGCCCTTGCCCGCCGCGTCCTGAAACGCGAACGTCGGCATCGCCTCGCCCTTGTGGCTGCGATCGACCTTGCCTGCTGCTTCGGGGGCGGCGTCGTTCGCCGGGGCGTCGACATCGGGCACGGTGCCGTCGCCGGTCGTGGCGGCTTGCTCCGGCGCGGCGGCTCGCTTATCGCAAGCGCCGACGAACAGGCTCAGTCCAAGGAGAAGCGCGATTACCGGGCGCATGGAAGGCTCCAACAGCATGTGGGGCGGGCGCTTCGCCGAAGGCCCGTCGGCGGTGATGCGTGAGATAAACGCGTCGATCCCGTTCGACAAGCGGATGTGGCGGCAGGACATTGCCGGGTCCCGTGCGCACGCAACGATGCTGGGCGCGCAGGGCATCGTCGAACCGGCCGATGTGGCGAAGATCCTCGACGGGCTGGACGCGGTGGCCGCCGACTATGCCGAACAGGGCGTCCCCGACGACCTGACGCTCGAGGACATCCACATGCTGACCGAGGCGCGGCTGGCCGAAAAGATCGGCCCGGTCGCCGGGCGGCTGCACACCGCCCGCTCGCGCAACGATCAGGTCGCGACCGATTTCCGGCTGTGGACCCGCGACGCGATCGATGCGGTCGATGCGGCATTGGGGCAGTTGCAGGCGGCGTTGCTGGTGCGCGCGGAGGAACATGCCGCCACCGTCATGCCCGGCTTCACCCACCTGCAGGTCGCGCAGCCGGTGACGCTCGGCCATCACCTGATGGCGTATCACACCATGGTCGCGCGCGATCGTGGACGCTTTGCCGATTGCCGCGCGCGGCTGAACTACAACCCGCTCGGATCGGCGGCGCTTGCCGGTACCGGCTTTCCGCTCGACCGGCACGCGACGGCGCAGGCGCTGGGCTTTGCCGGGCCGACCGTCAATTCGCTCGATTCGGTCAGCGACCGCGACTTCGCGATCGAATATCTCACCGCTGCCGTGCAATGCTCGCTGCACCTGTCGCGCCTGGCGGAAGAATTCGTGATCTGGGCGTCGCAGATGTTCGGCTTCGTCAGCCTGTCCGATCAATGGTCGACCGGCAGCTCGATCATGCCGCAAAAGCGCAATCCCGACGCCGCCGAACTGGTGCGCGGCCATAGCGGGCGGATCATGGGCTGCATGACGTCGCTGATGGTGACGATGAAGGGCCTGCCGCTCGCCTATTCGAAGGACATGCAGGACGACAAGCCGCCGGTGTTCGAGGCGACCGACCTGCTGGCGC
>CAJYRU010000254.1 GCA_913777295.1 uncultured Sphingomonas sp.
AAATAGCCGCCATAGATGCCCAGCAGCACCTGGGCCACGACCAGCGTCGCGGGGCCGATCGTCACCTTGTCGTGCAGCCAGTCGGCCGCCCGTCGCCCGAACGCGATGGCAAGGAACGCAATCAGCAGCAGCCACGGCACGATCACGTCGAACAACGTGCTGGGCGTCCACACCAGCAACAGGCTGCCGAGCAGGCCGGAGACGAAGGTGATGCTGGCCAGCACCCGGATCGGTATCCCGCCCAGCGGTCCCAATCCCCGCCGGAATGCCCAGGCGCTGGCGATCGCGCCCGGCTGCAACGCGACGTTGGAGGTCGCGTTGGCGATCGATCCGGGCAGGCCCAGCGCGATCAGCGCGGGCATCGTCGCAAAGGTGCCGCCGCCGGCCAGCGCGTTCATCGCACCGCCAAGGACGCCGGCACCGGCGGCAAGGGCAAGGGAGGTCGCATCGAGCATCGTCGCGCTAGATACTATCGCGCGAGTGCTGTCGAGGGGCGGCGGAAACCGGCGCGGCGCCGGACGGGTACGGTGGCTGCGCCGGCCGGGATTACGATCGTTTCATCTTGTCCGGAGGGGCCGGATACCGCCTCGATTAAACCTTCGTCATGTCGGACCGCAGGTGAAACAATCCCCGGTTTCGGGCGATGAACAGGCCTCTGGCAAAGAGGAGATGACATCATGAAGAAGCTGGTTTTCGCGATCGTCGGCACCCTTGGCGTTCTGAGCGGCGGTGCTGCCCTCGCCACGCAACAGGCGAAGAAGCCATGGGTCACCGAAGCGGCGCAGGTCCCCGGACGCGCCGGGACCGAACGGACCGTCGCGGTCATCCGGAGCGGCAAGAATCTCGAAACCGTGACCTGTCGCGACTTCAACCTGCTCGACGAGAGCTTCAAGCCGGAAGCGATCCGCTACGCCGCCAATTACGGACCGAAGGGCAAGCCGCATCCGACCGTCACGGTCGCCGGGGTCGAAACGATCCGCCCAATGGTGCTGGCCAGCTGCAAGGCACAGCCGGGCGATCACTTCACCGCCGCGGTCCATGCCGCGCTGAAGCGCCACGGATGATCGCACGCGGCCCGGTGGCATCGCGCCGCCGGGCCGTCGTTGATCAGGCGACCGCCGCTTCCGCCGCCTCACGGTCGCGCTCCGCGCGACTCTTCTTTTCCGCCGCCGTCTTCAGCTGGCCGCACGCCGCGCCGATATCCTGCCCACGCGTGCGGCGGACGGGGGCGGAGATGCCGCCTTCGAACACGATGTCGCTGAACGCGCGGATGCGGTCGGGCGTCGAGCATTCATACGGCGCACCCGGCCACGGGTTGAACGGAATCAGATTGACCTTGGCCGGCAGCTGATACTTGCGCAGCAGCCGGACCAGCTCGCGCGCATCGTCGTCGCTGTCGTTCTTGTCCTTCAGCATCACATATTCGAACGTGATCCGCCGGGCATTGTTCGCGCCGGGATAGTCGGCACAGGCCTGCAGCAGTTCCTCGATGCCGTATTTGCGGTTGAGCGGCACGATCTCGTCGCGCACCTCCTTGGTCACCGCGTGCAGCGATACGGCCAGGTTCACGCCGATCTCCGCGCCCGCGCGCGCCATCATCGGCACCACGCCCGACGTGCTGAGCGTGATCCGCCGCTTGGACAGGGCCAGGCCGTCGCCGTCCATCACCACGCCCAGCGCGTCGCGCACCGAATCGAAATTATACAGCGGCTCGCCCATGCCCATCATCACGATGTTGGTGAGCATCCGCCCCTCGGGCTGGCTCGGCCATTCGCCCAGCGCATCGCGCGCCAGCATCACCTGACCCACGATCTCGCCGGCGGTCAGGTTGCGCACCAGCCGCATCGTGCCGGTGTGGCAGAAGGTGCAGTTGAGCGTGCAGCCGACCTGGCTCGACACGCACAGCGTTCCCCGATCGGCGTCGGGGATGAACACCATCTCGTAATCCTGCCCGTCGGGCGAGGTCAGCAGCCATTTGCGCGTGCCATCGGTCGATACCGGCGCTTCCTTGACCGTCGGCCGCCCGACGACGAAGTGCTTTTCCAGCACCGGATGCTGCGCCTTGGCGATGTCGGTCATCGCGGCGAATTCGGTCGCACCGCGATTGTAGATCCAGTGCCACAGCTGCTTGGCGCGCAGCTTGGCCTGCCTGGCATCGAAACCGGCGGCTTCCAGCGCGGCGCGAATCTCGGGCTTCGACAGCCCGACCAGATCGATGCGCCCATCGGGACGCGGGGCAAGGCCGCGCGGTACGGGCACGGGATCGACATGGCCGGGAATCGGCATGGGCGGCGTCGAGACTGTCAGCATCGGCGGGATATAGCCGATTTCGGGCGGGATTTCCACTGGCGCCGGCAACGCCGCCTAACCGTCATCCCCGCGCAGGCGGGGATCCATACCCGCACCGACAGCGATTCCAGTACGGACGTCAGCGGCAATGGATTCCCGCCTGCGCGAGAATGACAAGACCGGCCCTCACAAACACCCCAGCGCCGCCGCATCGATCGCGGTCGCCGCACCCGACAGCGCATAGACATCCACGAACGCCGCTCCGTTCGCGGCCACGCTCTCGACGCTCATCGACCGCCCGCCGCGCATCGCCGCGACGATCGCGCGGTCGGTCGCCGCATCGGGGCTCCACGCATCGATCCGCCCCGCGGGCAGGTCGAACCGCCGCTCGCCGATGGTCAGCACGACGCGCGCCCGCTCGCTCCTCGGCCGGCTCAGCCGCACATGCAGCTGTCCGCGCACGCCCGCCCCCGGCCAGGTCGCGACGCTGGCGAACGGCGTGCCGATCCTGCCCTGTACCGGGCGGCTGATCGCATAGCAGCGCGTCGGTCCAACGTCGCGAAACGCGCCCCAACGCTGATGAATCCCGATCGCCTGCGGTGCCGCCACCGCCAGCAGCAGCGCGATCAAGCCGGCGCGGCGAGCGAGGCCCGCCCCCGACCCAGATGCGGCACGCTCTCCCGCCCGCCCTCGATCAGCGCGATCGAGCCCTGCGGCAAATCGTCGGCGACCGGCGCGTCGAAGCGCGGATCGATCGGTGCGCCGGTCAGCACGCCGCGCAGCACCCGGCTGGACATGCCGTGCATGATGACCAGCCGGTCGCCGGGATCCTCCGCCGTATCCGCCGCCCAGCTGCCGACCCGCGCGGCGATCGCGTCATACCATTCGCCGCCCGGTGCCGGACGGCGATACAGCCGCGCCTCGACATCGAGGAAATCGGCGTCCGCCCCGGTCAGCTCGCGATAATAGCGGCCCGACCATTCGCCCATGCCGATCTCGACCAGCCGGTCGTCGCGGCGCGCCGCGTGCCAGTCCAGCTCCAGATGCTCGGCGACGATCGCCAGCGTCTGCAACGCGCGGCCCGCGCTCGACGCCCACAGGGTCAGGTTCGGCCGTGCGCCCAGCATCTCGCGCAGCGCCGCGCCCATCGCATCGGCCTGGGCAAAGCCGGCGCGGGTCAGCGGGGTGTGCAGGTGATCGCCCTGCATCCGCTGCGCCAGATTATACACCGTCTCGCCATGCCGGGCGATGAAGTCGCGGCCCTTGCGGGCGCCGGGGGGCTGGGTCGTCATGGTCCTGCTTTCAAGCCGGTGTTGCGCAATTGCAACGGATTTCGCTGTTTAGGTGAGGTTCATGCAACGCCCGGCCAAAACGTCCATTGAACCCCGGCGCCCTGACCATGGGCGGTGACAATGGAGTTTTCAGTATGCGTACCCTCATCCTTGGCCTTGCCGCTGCCGGCACGATGCTGGCGACCCCTGCGCTGGCGCAGGACGTGAACCCCGCCTTCACCGGTTTCCGCGTCGGCGCGCTGGCCGGCTATGACGGTATCCGTCCGGGCAGCACCCAGGATAGCGAGCTGGATGGCGATAACCAGACCGTGAACGGCATGGTCTACGGCGTCGACGTCGGCTATGACTTCGCGCTCAGCAACTTCCTGATCGGGGTCGAGGGTGAATATACCGGGTCGACCGGCAAGGTCGAAACCGCGCGCACCGATCCGAACTTCTTCGGCTTCGGCAGCGTGAAGACCGGCCGCGACCTCTATGTCGGCGCCCGCGCCGGCCTGCTCGCCGGCCCCGAAACGCTGGTCTATGTGAAGGGCGGCTACACCAATGCCCGCCTGAACGTCGTCGCCAGCGACGGCAGCGTCGACACGCGCCAGAACTACGAACTGAACGGCTATCGCCTGGGTGCCGGTGTCGAGCAGGCTATCGGCAGCCGCGCCTATGCCAAGCTCGAATATCGCTATTCGAACTACAACAACGCCGATTTCCAGTTCCGCGACGGCAGCACCACGTCGCAGTTCGACATCGACACCGACCGGCACCAGGTCGTCGCCGGCGTCGGCATCCGGTTCTGATATCTGGCGGGAACGCGCGGAAAGGCGCGTTCCCGCAGGCGGTACCGGCCCGCTCCCCCTCCCCGCCACCCACGCAAGTATCCTGAATGGGTGGCGGGGAGGGGGAGCGGGCCGGCACCGCAATCCAACAGCGCGTTAACCATGTGCTAACCACTTGGACGCGAGGAAGGTCGGAGCAGCTTGCTCCGGCCTTTCTTTGCGTTAGACAGGCTGCATTGGATTTTAGGAGGTGCCGGCCGAGTCCGCCGGACCTCGATTGCGATGCGCATCCGCGCGGGGGAACATCATGAAGGCGACGATCGAACGCGCGACCCTGTTGAAGGGCCTCAGCCACGTCCAGTCGGTGGTCGAGCGGCGCAACACCATCCCGATCCTGTCCAACGTCCTGATCGAGGCGGGCGAATCGAGCATCCGCCTGATGGCGACCGACCTCGACCTGCAGATCGACGAAACCATCGCCGCGGCGATCGACCAGCCGGGCGCGATCACCGTGTCGGCGCACACGCTGTTCGACATCGCGCGCAAGCTGCCCGACGGTGCGCAGGTGCAGCTGTCGGCCGCGGAAGGCCGCCTGACCATCGTCGCCGGGCGCGCGCGCTTCAACCTGTCGACGCTGCCGCGCGACGATTTCCCGGTGATTGCCGAAGGGGAACTGCCGACCCAGTTCGAACTGCCCGCGACCACGCTGAAGGCGATCATCGACAAGACCCGCTTCGCGATCTCTACGGAAGAAACGCGCTATTACCTCAACGGCATCTTCCTGCATGTGGCGGAAGATAACGGAAAGCCGGTGCTGAAGGCCGCCGCGACCGACGGTCACCGCCTCGCCCGCATGACGGTCGAACGGCCCGACGGCGCCGACAAGATGCCCGACGTCATCGTGCCGCGCAAATGCGTCGCCGAACTGCGCAAGCTCTTGGACGAGGTCGACGGGTCGGTCGGCGTGTCGCTGTCGGGCAGCAAGATCCGCTTCGACCTGGGACAGGCGATCCTGACCAGCAAGCTGATCGACGGCACCTTCCCCGATTATTCGCGGGTCATCCCGACCGCGAACGACAAGCTGCTGAAGCTCGATCCGAAGAGCTTCATGGCCGGCGTCGACCGCGTGTCGACCATCGCCACCGAAAAGACCCGCGCGGTCAAGATGGCGCTCGACCGCGACA
>CAJYRU010000255.1 GCA_913777295.1 uncultured Sphingomonas sp.
GTTCGACGCCGGGCTGCACGTGTGGTGCGAGAAGGCGATGGCGCGCACGATCGACGATTGCGGCGCGATGGTGAAACGCGCGCAGGATCGCGGCAAGGTGTTGCAGATCGGGCATCAGCGTATGTTCCACCCGACCTATCTGAACGCGCTGCGCCGCGTGAAGGCGGGGGAGATCGGGTCGATCACGCAGATCCGCGCGAGTTGGCACCGCAACAACAGCTGGCGTCGTCCGGTGCCCGCCGACAGCGACGACCGACGCGTGAACTGGCGGCTGTATCGCGAACGATCGGCGGGGTTGATGACCGAGCTGGCGACGCACCAGCTACAGGTCGGTAACTGGTTCCTCGATGCGGTGCCGACGCGCGTCGTGGGATCCGGCAGCATCTGTTACTGGAAGGACGGGCGCGAGGTGTACGACCATGTCGCGCTGATCTACGAATATGCCGGCGGTCGGAAGCTGATCTACACGTCGCTGCTGAACAATGCGCGATACGGCTGCGAGGAGCAGATTCAGGGCAGCAAGGGCACGATCGAGCCGGAGCTGGGGCGCATCTATCAGGAGGTGCCGCCGCGCACGCTGGCGCTGCAACGGATGCAGGCCGATGTGAAGCGCGGGCACAAGCGGACGATCCCGATCGGCGGGGCGACATGGTTCCCGGAACTGCCCGTGACCACGCCGGGCGAATCGCTCGGCTGGGGCGAATATGACGAGACGATGCTGCAGTTCGAAGGCTTCGGACAGGCGGTGCGGTCGGGCACGCCGCTGCCGGGGTTGCTGCGTCAGGCCTATCAGGCGAGCGTCGCCTCGCTGCTGGGCGAACAGGCGATGGATCGTGGCGTCGCGATGACGTGGCCGACCGGTCTGGTGACGATGTGAAGGGGGAAGAGATGACGACGACGGATCGGCGCGGGCTGCTGGGGCTGGGCGTCACCGCCGGGCTGGTCGGGCTGGCAGGCGAGGCGTTTGCCCAGTCGGCAACGCGCGGCGACGCGCCGACCGAAAGCGCGGTGGCCAAGCCGGCACCGGAGGCGCGACATCGCGTGCCGTTCGCCGTGATCGGCATGGATCACAACCATATCTATGGCATGACCGACGCGATGATCCGCGGCGGCGGCGTGCTGACCAGTTTCTATGCGACCGATCCCGCGCAGATCGCGATGTTCCGGAAACGCTATCCCGCCGCGCGGCTGGCGCGCAGCGAGGACGAGATCCTGAACGACCGCGCGATCCGCCTGGTGTGCAGCGCGGCGATCCCGAGCCTCCGCGCGCCGCTGGGCATTCGCGTGATGCGCGCGGGCAAGGACTATCTGAGCGACAAGGCAGCGGTGGTCACGCTGCAACAGCTTGCCGACGTGCGTCGCGCGATCAAGGAGACCGGTCGCAAATACGGCATCATGTATTCGGAGCGTCTGGAGGTGCCGGCCGCGGTGATGGCCGGGCAGATGGTGCATGACGGTGCGATCGGGCGGGTCATCCAGACGATCAACCTGGCGCCGCATCGCCTGTCGGCCCCGAGCCGTCCCGAATGGTTCTGGGATCCGGCGCGCAACGGCGGGATCCTGACCGACGTCGGCAGCCACCAGGCCGACCAGTTCGTGTATCTGACCGGCAGCAAGCGCGCGACGGTCGTCGCGTCGCAAACCGGCAATTTCGCGCATCCCGACCATCCGAAGTTCGAGGATTTCGGCGACATGATGCTGCACGGTGACGGGGGCGCGGGCTATGTTCGCGTCGACTGGTTCACGCCCGACGGCCTGCCGACCTGGGGCGACGGGCGGCTCTTCATTCTGGGGACCGAGGGCTATATCGAGTTGCGCAAATACGTCGATATCGCGGGGCGGCCCGGTGGCAACCATCTGTTCGTCGCGGACCGCAAGGGTGTGCGCTATATCGATTGTTCGAAGGTGCCGTTGCCGTTCGGGCCGCAGTTCATCAACGACATCGTCGAGGGCACGTCGGTGGCGCAGGATCAGGACGGCGCCTTGTTGGCCGCCGAACTGGTGCTGACCGCCGAGGCGCGGGCGACGCGCGCTACGCCGGCCTGAACGATTGCGGCGGCGGTCCGCTCAGACCGCCGCCTCAATTTCGAACCGCAGCCCCTCGGGAGGATAGGTCATGGCCGCCGCGCCCCGCGTCCGCCCGGCCAGCACGCGTTCGATCATGCGGGTTCCGAAGCCGATGCGCGTGGGCGGGACCACGGTCGGACCGTTACGTTCGATCCAGGAAAAGGTGAAGCGACGCTCGTTCGTCGTGCCGCTCAAGGCCCAGCGGATCGCGACCGATCCCTCCTCAACCGACAGCGCGCCATATTTGATCGCGTTGGTCACCAGCTCGTGCAGCGCCATCGACAGCGCCAGTGTGATATCCGGCGACAGGCGGATGGCCGAACCTTCGATCGTGAAGCGGTGTCCGCCAACGTCCATGAACGGCGCGAGCACCCGCTCCACGATTTCGTTGATCGCGGCACCTTCCACTTCGTCGCGGACCAGCAGCTCGTGCGCGGCGCCCAGCGTGGCGATCCGGCCCGCCACCGCATTGCGCCCTTCCTCCAGCGAGGAGGCGTCCCGCAACGTCTGGCTGACCACCGCACCCACCGTCGCGAGCGTGTTCTTGACCCGGTGCGTCAGTTCGCGGGCGAGGATGGCACGATGCTCCTCGGCGAACTTGCGCTCGGTGATGTTCGATGTGAAGCCGGACAACGCCAGTGGCGTCCCATCGGGCCGGCGTTGCAGCGCGCCCTGCACATGGATCCAGCGCTGTTCGCCACTGGGCGTCAGGATCCGATATTCCATGTCGAACGGTACGCCGTTTCGGATGGCATCGTCCATCGCGGCGAAGGCGCGATCGGCGTCTTCGCTATGGAGGCTCTCGCGATATTCCTCCATCGAGAGCGATCCGTCTGGCGGTCGACCACAGTTGACGAGGCAGCTCGGCGACGCGTCCAGCTTCATGTCCGGCAGCGAGATCGTCCACGTGCCCAGGCCGCCGGCCTTCAGCGCCAGCGCGAGCCGCGCCTCGCGCTCCTCGATCGCGATTTCGCGGCGCGCCACCTCCGCAGTCAACGCATCGCGATCGTCCTGAAGC
>CAJYRU010000256.1 GCA_913777295.1 uncultured Sphingomonas sp.
TTTGCCCCGATCCGTTCGGGCGCATCGGCGGCGGTCACGTCGATGGCGATATGGTCGGCCTTCCCGCCGCGCAGGCGGATCGCCTCGACTGCCTCGCGCAGCGCATCCTCGTTCCGCGCGACCAGCAGGACCCGTGCCCCTTCACGCGCGGCACGGCGCGCGGTGGCCAGACCGATGCCGGACGACGCGCCGGTGATGACGATAGTCTGTTCGGACAGCGGCTTGAGCGTGACGGCCATGACGATACTCCCGGAACTGACGGATCGCGCGCTCAACGCATGATTCCGGGTCAGGGTCCGCTGTCGTGTCTGCGCGACTATTGCCCGAGGATGGCCATCCGATCGGGCAGGGTGGCCATCACCGCGCGGCGCCCGGCGGCGTCGATCGCCGTCCAGCGCGCGATTTCGTCACGGGTCCGGCCACAGCCCAGGCACCATCCGGTAGCGGTGTCGATCGAACAGACCAGCACGCACGGGCTTTCGATCGCCTCCACCGCGACCGTTTCGAACGGGTCGGCGTCCACCGGATCAGCCCGGAATGCGAACGCTCAGGAAGGCGGGGACCGGGCCGTTCCATGCACCGTCTTCAACCGCGTCCTGCTGGACATAGCGGGCCGGGCGCTCGTCGCGGCGCGGTTCATGGCGGTCGTCCGCACGTTCCTCGCGTTCGCGACGGGGGCGGCGTTCCTCGCGGGCCGGACGTTCGGCGCGTTCCGGGCGAGGCACGGGGGTCGGCTGCACGTCCGCCTCGACGGCGGGACGGCGACGGCCACGGCGCGGGGCTTCGTCGACCGGAGCGTCTTCCGGCTCAGGGGTGGTCTCGGCCGGCGTGTCGTTCAGGTCGAGGACCGGGATCTTCTGCCCGGTCAGCTTTTCGATATTGGCGATATTCTCGGCATCGTCGGGCGTCACCAGCGTATAGGCGATGCCGGTGGCGCCGCCGCGCCCGGTGCGGCCGATGCGGTGGACATAATCGTCCGGATGCCATGGCGCGTCGAAATTGAACACATGGCTGACGCCCTTCACGTCGAGACCGCGTGCCGCGACGTCCGACGCGACCAGGATCGACACGTCGCCCGACTTGAACCGTTCCAGTTCGGCGATGCGTGCCGACTGGTCCATGTCGCCATGGATTTCGGCCGAGCGGAAGCGCGCGCGCTGCAGCACCTTGTTCAGTTCGCGGACCGTCGTCTTGCGATTGCAGAAGATGATCGCGGTGCGCACGTCTTCGGTCGCCAGCAATTTGCGCAGCACGTCGCGCTTCCTGGCGGCGGCGACCGGCACGACATGCTGGGCGATGTTCAGATTGGTTGACGCCGGGCGCGACACCTCGATCGTCTTGGGATTGTCGAGGAACTTGTCGGCCAGCTTCTTGATCGGCGGCGGCATCGTGGCCGAGAACAACAGCGTCTGACGCTGTTTCGGCAGCTTGGTACAGATTTCCTCGATGTCGGGGATGAACCCCATGTCGAGCATCCGGTCGGCTTCGTCGATGACCAGCATCGAACAACCGGTCAGCAGGATCTTGCCGCGGGTGAACAGGTCCATCAACCGGCCCGGCGTCGCGATCAGGACGTCCACGCCCTTTTCCAGCGCGGCCAGCTGGTCGCCCATCGACACGCCGCCGATCAGCAACGCCATCGACAGCTTGTGGTTGGCGCCATATTTCTCGAAATTCTCGGCGACCTGCGCGGCGAGTTCGCGCGTGGGTTCGAGGATCAGCGACCGCGGCATCCGCGCCCGGCTGCGCCCATGGGCTAGGATGTCGATCATCGGCAGCACGAACGACGCGGTCTTGCCGGTGCCGGTCTGGGCAATGGCGACCAGATCGCGCATCATCAGCACCGACGGGATCGCCGCCGCCTGGATCGGGGTCGGTTCGGTATACCCCGAATCGGTAACGGAACGCAGCAGTTCGTCGGACAGGCCGAGATCGGCAAAGGTCATCGCGATTCCATGGCTGGGGAACGCAACAGGCCGGCGCTCCGATAACTCCTGTGGCCCCTCGCCAAAAATGCCGGAAAAGTCAAGTTTTCGCGCGATTCACGTTCGATTCGGCGCGGCCGGTGCCGCATGGGTACAAGCCGATTAAACCTAGCGCGCAGGGACCAGCGCCCGGAACGCGGTAATGCGGCACTGGCCGCCCGAACGCGACCGGATGACATCGCGCGACGCGCACATCCGGCCATCGCCGCTCGGCCGGATATACAGGCCTGACACGAAATCGAGCGAGGGACAGTCATCAGCCAGCCGGGCGCGCACCCGGCCGCCGCTGCTGAGCAACAGGTCGACGCTGTCGGTGCGATTGATCGTCACCGCCGCCAGATTCTGTAGCGGGACGCAGCGATCGGTGCGCTTCTCCACCCACTGGATCGGCGGCAGCGCGCGCGGCGGGCTGTAGGCGACGGGCGCGAACGGCGCGCGGGGCACGCGCAAGATCACCCGCTGCACCCGCACCTCGGTCCGCACCGTCGTCGTCACCGGCGGCGCTTCCGCAGGACGTCGCTGTGCCGCGCCGGGCAGCGCAAGCAGAAGCAGCATCATGGTCGCTGCGGAAAGGGGCAGGGCGTTCACGCGTCGATCATCCAATGGCCAGATTTAACCTCAGATGAACTGGCGGCAAGGGGAGGCGGGGTGCTATCCCGTTAGGATGACGTTGCCTGCCATCTCCGCCATGATCGACGACGCACGCCAAGCGCTGGGCGACCGGATCGTTACCACCGATGCCGACCGGATCGCGCCGTGGCTGACCGACTGGCGCGGTCGCTATCACGGAGCGAGTGCCGCGCTGTTCGAGCCTGCGGACACGGCCGGGGTCGCGGCGCTGGTCGCGCTGGCCGGACGGCACGGCGTCGCGCTGGTGCCGCAGGGGGGCAATACGTCGATGGTCGGCGGCGCGACCCCGCCGGCGGACGGATCGGCGGTCCTGCTGTCGCTGCGCCGGCTGAATCGAATCCGCGCGATCGGCATGGGGCAGGCGGTGGCGGAGGCGGGCGTGATCCTGCAGCATCTGCACGAGGCGGCGGCGGACGCGGGACAGCGTTTCCCCCTGACGCTCGGCGCGCGGGGCAGCGCCACGATCGGCGGCCTGACCTCGACCAATGCGGGCGGCACGCAGGTGCTGCGCTGGGGCAATATGCGGCGGCTGGTGCTGGGCGTCGAGGCGGTGCTGCCCGACGGGAGCGTGCATGACGGCCTGTCCGCCCTGCCCAAGGACAATCGCGGCTACGACCTGACGCAGCTGCTGGTCGGGGCGGAGGGGACGCTGGGCATCGTCACCGCCGTCACGCTGAAGCTGGTCCCGGCGATCGCCGAGCGGGCAGTGGCATGGGTCGGCATTGCCGATCCGCAGGCCGGGCTGGACCTGCTGCGGCGGATGCTGGCGGCGACCGACCGGATCGAGAGTTTCGAGATCGTGCCCGCCGACACGCTGGCGCTGGCGGTCGCGCACCTGCCCGGCGCGCGGGCGCCGCTGCCCGGCGACCACCCATGGCAGCTGCTGATCGAGGCGGTGGCGGCGCCCAGTGAATCGCCGCCGGGACCGCTGCTGGAGGACCTGCTGGCCGATGGCGTGGAGGCGGGGCTGGTGGCGGACGCCGTGCTCGCCAGCAGCGAAGCGCAGGCCGAGGCGTTCTGGACGCTGCGCGATTCGTTGTCGGCGGCGGAGAAATCGACCGGCCCGGCGGTGCAGCACGATATTTCGGTGCCGGTCGACACCATGCCGCGCTTCATGGTGGAGGCGGCGCGGGCGGCGGAGGCCCGGTTCCCCGGAACCCATGCCACCGCCTTCGGCCATCTGGGCGACGGCAATGTCCATTTCCATGTCCGCGCACCCGCCGGCGCCGACCCGGCAGTCTGGTATGCGCAGGATGCGCCGGTCGTCACCCGCTTCGTCCATGATGCGGTCACCGCGGCCGGCGGATCGATTTCGGCCGAACATGGCATCGGCCAGATGAAGCTCGGCGAACTGGCGCGGCTGGGGCCGCCGGCGCGGCTGGCGGCACTGTGGGGGATCAAGGCCGGACTGGATCCGCAGGGGCTGTTCAACCCCGGCAAGCTCGTATCGCTTGCACCGCGCACCGCCAATCCATAGACGTTGCTGCCGAGGCTCGCCCGGGGGGGCGGCCGTCCGGCATGGTATGACCGGACCGACCTTAGAGTATCTGGAGACCCTGAAATGGCCAGCGCGCCGCAGAATCAATCGCTTCCGCTGTTCTACAACCAGCTCGAACCGCTTTCGAGCCAGACCCATGCCAATTGGAAGGTCCGCGCGAGCGAGACCGCGCCCTTTCTGGTCGGGCAACATGCGATCCCCGTCACCGTCGAGGAATTCCCGATGGTGCAGCGCCGGATGCCGATCGTGTTCTCGGTCGGCGACGATCCCGTGCCGCTCGCGCTGATGGGCCTGAACGAAGGCGTCAACACCTTCATGGATGACGAAGGCCGGCTGACCGACCCGGAAACCTACATCCCGGCCTATATCCGTCGCTATCCCTTCCTCCTTGCCCGGCTGCGTCCCGAGGCGGAGGACCTGTCGCTCTGTTTCGACCCGACGTCGGACGTGCTGGGCGCGTTCGAGGACGGCGAGGCATTGTTCGACGGCGATCAGCCGAGCGAAGTGACCAAGCAGATCCTCGCCTTCAACGAACAGTTCGAGCAGGCCGGGCAGCGCACCGGCATGTTCATGAAGGAGATCAAGGATCTGGGCCTGCTGATGGACGGCGAAGTCGCGATCCAGCAGGAAGGCAACGACCAGCCCTTCATCTATCGCGGATTCCAGATGGTGTCCGAGGAGAAGCTGAACGAACTGCGCGGCGACCAGCTGCGCAAGATGCAGCAGTCGGGTATGCTCCCGCTGATCTTCGCCCATCTGTTCTCGCTGTCGCTGATGCGTGACGTGTTCGCGCGCCAGATGCGCCAGGGCAAGGTGCAGCAGCAACCCGTCGCCGTGCCGACCTTCTGATGGCGACCCGGCCGATCCATGGTGCGCTCTATTCGCGCGGCGCGATCCTGTTCCACTGGGTGATTGCCGCGCTGGTACTGGTCAATCTGTGGATCGGCATCGTCGGCGGCTCGATGTCGGCGCACAAGGCGATCGGCATCACCGTGCTGGCCCTGACGATCGGCCGGATCGGCTGGCGGCTGGGCCATGCCCCGCCGCCATTGCCGCCCGGCACCCCGTCGTGGGAGCGGATGGCGGCAAAGGTGTCGCATGTCCTGTTCTACGTCCTGCTGCTGCTCGTGCCGCTGACCGGCTGGGCGATGGCATCCGGGGCGAAGCGGTACCCGCTCGATTGGTTCGGGCTGTTCCCGATACCGTATCTGCCGATTTCGCCCTCGGCCGCGCATCTGGGGCATGAGCTGCACGAGGTGGTTGGATTCGGGATGGCGGGGCTGGTCGCGCTGCATATTGCCGCCGCGCTGCGGCATCATTTCCTGCTGCGCGACGGGGTGTTGTTGCGGATGCTGCCGGGTGGTCGCACGACGCGCTGAAGCGCCGTTGCGATAAAGTCACGGTCAACTGCAAAATGGGTCTTGAACCCGCCTGACCACCACCCTAAATTACAGTTACACGGTTCGATGTTCCCCCCTTTCGTTGGGCCGTGCGGCGCGTTTCACGCGCCTCCTCCCTGAACCTTGGCCACTCCGTGCAACCGCACGGGGTGGCTTTTTTCTTGGGGCTATTCCGCTGCGACGCGGTGGGAGGTAGCCAGCGCGGCTTCGGTCAGCGCGTCGATCAGCCTCCGGACCCAGGCCGCCGTCGTTGCCACGCCATCGCCCGGCTGGTCGAACTGCGCGTCGAGATACAGGCTGCGATCGATCTCCAACTGCAGGGCATGGATGCCGGCACGGGGGCGGGCATGACTGGCAAGGATATGACCGCCGGCATAGGGATGGTTGATCCCCAGCCGCAACCCGGCCGCCCGCACCACCCCGGCGGCGACGTCGGTAAACAGCGCCGCGCCACTATGCCCATGGCGATTGCCCAGCACGACCTGCACCGCGGCGACACCGGGCAGCGGCGGCATCGAGTGCAGGTCCAGCAGCAGCGCGACGCCGAACCGCTGATGGGCGGCGGCCAGCGCAGCATCGATCGCGGCGTGATAGGGGGCGTGGTCGTACGCGATCCGGGCCTGTACCTCGGCATCGGTCAGCTTGCGCCGCCACATATTGTCGGCACCGCCCGCCCGGCGCGGGATCAGGCCGATGCCGCTGCGCACCTTATCCGATGCCTGCGCGGCGAAGGTGCGCGGATCGACCCCGGCATCGACCTGCGGATCGCGGTCGCGCAACGGCGACCGGTTGAGGTCGATCCAGCCCCGTGCGCGGCGGGCGACCAGCATCACTTCATCCCCCACCGCCCGCGCGGCAACGGCATCGACGTGCCGGTCCTCCAATGCCGTCAGCCGGGCGACCGGGACGGTCAGCAACGCCTGCATTTCGGGCGGATAGTCACGGCCGGCATGGGGCACCGACACCACGACCGGCGACATCGGTTCGATCGGTCCGGTGCGGTCGAACGACGGCGGGGTGGCGGCGGCTTCCATCGGTCGCAAAGGATCACGCTCCGTCGCGCTTGTCGAGCGTGCGGCTGGAAAATCTTAACCACCTTCGCCTAGAAATGGGGCTGGCATCGAAGGGAGTCGGATGTTCAGAATCTTGCTGGCCGAGGACGATCAGGTGATGCGCGAATATCTGACGCGCGCACTGGAACGTGCCGGCTATTTCGTCAGCGCGGTGGACCGGGGCACGGCGGCGATCCCGTTGCTGCAGACCGAATCGTTCGACCTGTTGCTGACCGACATCGTCATGCCGGAAATGGACGGCATCGAACTGGCGCAGCGCGCCGGGGAAATGGTGCCCGACCTGCGTGTCATGTTCATTACCGGCTTTGCCGCGGTCACGCTGAAGGCCGGGCGGCAGGTGCCGCACGCCCGCATCCTGTCGAAGCCGTTCCACCTGCGCGAACTGGTGGCGGAGGTCGACCGGCTGTTCGAGGGAGAAAGAATCCCGACCAGCAATTAAGGGCTTGTCAGGCGGAATCGGCGCGGCTAACAGCGCGTCTCCGGTTTCGCTCCCTTCCCCGGAAGGACAGCGCCGGGCGCGTAGCTCAGTGGTAGAGCACTGTGTTGACATCGCAGGGGTCGCAAGTTCAATCCTTGCCGCGCCCACCATTTAAAGTGTTGCTACCCGGTCATTTTCACCTCCACGGTGGAAGGGCCGGGTAGCGCCTTTTCTGCGCACTTTCGGCGCAACGCACCCGGAGATAGCTGCTCGATCTCGTCGAGAATGGCGGTGAGGCCGTTCGTCACGCTCGGATATATGCTGACGGCATAGATGTCCGTGGTCGTGCGAGCATGGCCCAGGAAATTCTGCAGCTCCCACTTATCCGCGCCGTTCTGACGCAGCAGGGTCGCCAGCGTGTGTCGAAGCACATACGTGCCCCATTCGCGCGTTGCCGGCAGGCCGAGCTCGGCGATCATGCTTCGCCATGCGGTGCGGACGCTCGAAACGGGGCGGCCGTAATAGTTCACCAGAAAGCCCGCGCCGATTCGCTCGGCCCGATCCAGCTTTTGGTAGGCGCGCCATTCCGCGCGCAACCAGTCGTCCAGCACCGGCATGACCGGAATGATCGGCCGATGCTTCTTCGTCTGCGCCCGGCCGTGCGGGTTCAAGTCGATGACGCGCAGACCCGGCTCCCACTGGCCGCGCTCTGGCGCGACGGAAATGTCGAGCACCGTGTCAGGCCGGGCGGCTGTGCAGATCGAGGCGACGAGGAAGGCGTGTAGCGAGGCGCGCTTCTTGTCGGGCTCGGCAGCGAAAGCGAGCATCCTTGCGAGCGTGGCGACGTCGGCCCGGCGCATCCGGGGCCGAGACACCTGGCTGCGGGGGAGTGGTTTGTAGATCGGCCGACGCTCCGATCGCGGCGGATCCGCATCGGCCGCGTGATTGAGTGCGGCCGCGAGCTGCAGCACCGACTCCTCCGTTGCCGCCGCCGATCTCGGCCGCGAGGTCGTAATCTCCTGCTTCTTGTTCCGCGACACCACTGGCTGTGCCTTTGACCAAGCGCGAAAGGCGGTGATGAACGGCGTGCCACACGCCGTTGCACAGGACGTCGCGATACCGAAGATGCCGCCCGCGGCTTCCTCGGCTTGGACGAAATCGGTGACGTGCTTCAGCCGCGCCGAGATCGTCACGGCGGAGAGCTGCAGATCGCCATGCTCGATCCGATAATCGGCCATCGCGTCGAGCAGCAGATAGTCGGCCGCCGATGCCAGCGGTTGCCCGCAGGCGTAGCAGAAGGCGTGCGATTCGCCGCGATCGGCGAGATAGCGACGGTCGCACGCCCTTATGGCCTCGTCTTCGTCCGACGTACCCGTCGAAGCGCTTGCCTCGCGTCGCGCGTCGACGTCGTACCAAAAGACGTACCAGTTGGGACTGCGCTCGGTCCCGTCTTCCCGGCGGAGTTTGTCGACCCAGTATTTGCCCCGTCGATAGATTGGCGGCGCGCGATCCGGCACAGCGACTGTTCCTTGATAAATTTTGCGGTGGCGGTGTGTACGTCGTCGAAAAACCCAAGGCTTCCGAGCAAATCGACGTCACGAGCCTCTAGCTTGATGCCTTTGCCTTGCTCGACTGCGCGACTTAGTCGGCGACCGAGCGTGACGATGCTGTACGCGGTCATGCGGCTACTCCCTTGGTGACGGACGCAATCGCGTCCTCGATGTCGGCCTGGCGATCATCGCGGACTCCGGTGCCGTAGCGGATCGACAGATGCACCTCACACCAGGTGTGGTGCTTCGTCCGATCGTGATGCTGGGCGGCGAGGGCCTGCGCGTTCGGACCGGTCCAGTGCGCGTCCGTTCCGTGGCAGACGGAGCAGCCGGCCTTCAGGTGGCGAGAGGTGAAGGTGTCGCGGGTCATCCGCCCATACCTCCGTCTTCCACCGCTGCCGGGAAGGCTGCCTGCATCGCCACACGGATCTCGATCAGCGCGTCGCTTGCTGCCATGGCGTTCCAGCCCTCGGCCGACCATGCGATCTTGACCATGCGCATGGTCATTTCCTTCAGCACCGCTTCGTACAGCGTGCGATCGCGCGAAAGCTCGCCATTCGCGCCGCAGCGCTCGGCCGCGCGGACGAGGATGCCGAGCGCGAGTTCGACGTCGGCCGAATGCCGCGCCATCACCTGCCGGATTTCGTATGGATGCACCCCGAAACGGCGCGCCTCTGGCGGGGCGTAATAAGGATCGTGCCTTGACCGATCGGTCACCGCGCTACCTCCGCATCGATCCACGCAGCGATTTCCGCTACGAACTGGCGGACGTCGCCGCCGGCGGCTGTTCGGATCGCCTTGACCAGGCCGGCGGCGTGCGCCTGCGCGACCGCAGCCATCAACGTGGCGGTGCCGATGCGTGGATCGGAGATGTGACGAACTGCGATCGGCGAATAGCCCGTGACGAAGCCTGCACCGATCTCGGCGGCGATCGCGTCGACGAGCGCAGCGTCAGGCCCAGCAAACGGGTTCGGGACGGCGGTCATTTCGCGATCATCCGGGCAAGGCGTGCAAGGCGGGGCGAGGTCGATCGTGTGGCGAGGGCGACCAACGCTACCGCTTCGCGGTCGTCGCGCGCGTCGCACGCCAAAGCGATGAATGCGTCGCGGACGACCTTTGCGCGGCGCTTGCAGGACTGCGATACCGGGCCGGCGTCCGGTTCAGGCGCGCGTTGGATCAGCTCCCCGAACCCGGCGTGATGCAGCGCTGCCTCTCCTACGTCGGCAATCGAGCGCGCGAGCTCGCTGGTCCCGTTACCGTGCTGGAACACGCGCAGGGCCAGCACCGCTGCCTCCAGCGCGTTCGCGAGGTTGGTCGCCGTGTCCATCGTCACAGGCCGAAAAGGATCTGGATGCCGGGGCCGTCGAGCAGACGATCAATGATCCAGGCATTGAGGAGGCCGAAGGCGATGCCGCCGAGCACTTCTACCGGGCCGAGCAGGCTTTCGGGCACGCTGGGCACGGGCGGATTGCAGTCGTCGCAGCGGCAGTCGGCGTGATGGATGGCGGCGTGATCGGCAGTGCGGGGGGCAGGGTGGCGCATCAACGTTCTCCGCGGGAGAGCTGGTAGAGGACGTGCAGGACGACGATTGCCCACAGCGCGGCGCTGGCGATCGCCAGCTCGCTCCGACCGAGCGCGGCAAAGCCGATCGCCAGTCCGGCGAGGACGGTCGCGGCGCGCAGGCTTCGACGGGTAGATCGGCGGCTCATGGGGAATGTGTCCGGGCAGCAGAAATCCGCTCCGCGAACCGTGGTGGTCGCGAACCGGCGGTGGTCAGGTGGTTGGGAAGCGTTGGTGACCGACGTCAGGGAGCTTGGGGTTGGCGGCGTGTAAGGGTCCGAAGGATGGGCAGTAGCCGGCGCTTGGCGCTCAGCGACTGGAGAACTTCCCGTATCGCGCGGCGGCGGGTTGAGAGCGTGGCGCCGGGGACCGAGGCGGCGATCAGCGCCGCATGCGCCTCGCCGCTCTCGCGGATGATTTCGAGCGTTGCCTCGAGCGCTGCCGCCGCACTGGCGGTTTGGTCGGGACGCACGGCATCGATCTGCAGACGCATCATGTCCGTGAGCGGACGACCGCCCAAGAGCGCTTCATGTTCCGCATCGAGCAGGATGGCGTCCCGGCATGTCAGATCGCCGCGCTGGTCCTCATCGGACATGATGCGCAGATAGCCTGGCGTGCGACCCGTCACGGCGGCGGCGCGATCCATCGAGATCGCATCGATGACGTCGCAGAGCGTCTGCTCGATCGAGAAAGGGTCCCGGGCCTTCAAGCGGCACCCGTCGGGAAATGCCGTGCCGATCGCGACAGACGATCGGCACCACCGGTGCGTACGGAGCTGCGCTGGGTGGTCCGTGCCCGGCCGGTAAGAAAAGAAACAGCCGGGCACGGTTTCCGCCCGCAATAACAGCGGCGGGAAGAAGGAAGGGCATAGAGCATCATGCGGGCGAACCGACAACGCCGTCTGCGGGAAAAATTGAGGGCTGATCCGCATACAGGTCAGGCCGGAGCCGCCGCCTCGGGATACCTGTTGCCTCAGCGAAGATTGCGACATGTTCGGCCGGGCAAGCCTTTTTGGCTTTCAGCCAGCGCCAAATGGTTGGCTGCGTCACGCCGAGAAGCCGAGCGGTTGCGGAGCCGCTACCGATGATCTGGACACCTTCCGCGAAGACCATGCCCGGGTCGTCATGTTCAGCCGTCCCCATCTGCCCGACTCATCCCTATACGCATCCGTATGGGATAGGCTATACGCATACTCTGGGTTCCGCGCAATACGTATCCGTATAGCTACGGCATACATGCGCCCAGCTCGCATCATTCCGGAACGGTTAGTAGAGCGGATCCGTACGTCGGGGCTGTCCTACATTGCGATTGCTCGCCAACTGGGTGTTCAGCAGCCGACGATCACGCGCCTCGCAAAGGGCGAACAGCGCAGTACGGCCCGAATCGACCAGCTTGCGCGAATTGTTGGAACGACACCTGCTTATCTGACCGGTGAAGTCGACGACCCGACCTTGAACGCACCAGACGAGCCGGAGCTGTCACAGCTCGAAACAGCGTTGATCGAAGCATTTCGCGAGCTAGATGATAAAGCCCGCGCGGCACTTCTTTATGTCGCCCAAACGATGACCCCCGGCGCTACCCGCTCAACCACCACCTAAACGCCGACGCAGGCAGGGCCTTCGTGGGACGCAGCTTCGCGTTGCGGGTATCGAGCGGGTATTGTTTGCTGCGGGATCAACGAGATTGACGCACCTTCGCCGGTCGAAGGGCTAGCGTCGGAGGGGACGTCCGCCGCCGGCGTGTTCGTTAGGGGGCAATCCGTACCGAGCAGCTCGAATTAACCGATCGTCACGCCTGCGCCGATATGCCGTCGGCTTCATCGAGACGGACATCATGATCGAACAGCTTGATCAACATTACGCGGTACTACGTCAAAAAGTGAGTGCCATGCGCGCGCTGTGTCGATCGTCCGCGCCCAACATCGGTCAGATCAGCCATGCACGTCACGAGTTGATGGCGGTAAGCATGAAAAGGTCCAGGTATCTGCAGCAAGAGGTGTACCCGCTTTTGCGGCAGGCGAACGTGCCAGGGATTCCGGGCGTGATCGCCGATCTGGATCGCGACCTCGCTGAGCGCAGAGCCTGGGTGAATCGTCACGTTGCAACGTGGACGCTCGATAGGATCAGGGAGGACTGGGCCGGGTACCGCGAGGCTTCAGCACACGTTGCGAGAGGGATTGAGGACCGAATTCGTCTCGAGCAGGTCGCGCTGCGCCCAGCTCTCATTTCTACCTACTCCAAGATTTGAGGGTGACGCGTCACATGCATACTGGGCCGGCAAAATACGAAATCGCCTATGATCTTCCGAGCCGTACACTCAAGATCACTACCTATGGGTTCTGGTCCGGGGGCTTGGCGGCCAAGTTTGCCGCCGAGCTGATCGCCAAGGGGACTGCCATACGCCTTCGCCACGGCACGTTCTACACGCTCGTCGATATGCGGAATGCACCGATACAGCCGGCTTCTGTTATCGAATCGCTCGCCGGTATGATGCCAAAAGCGCTGATGGTGACGAAGTCCCCGATCGCAGCGGTGGCCGCGTCGAGTCTGGGGAAACTACAGACCGAGCGTTACCTGACCGCACCGAATTGCCGGACGTTCCTGGAGTATGACGAGGCCGATAGCTGGATGCGGTCTACCCCGCTCTCATAGTTGCCGGTAGAATGGGGCGGGGCGTCTTCGGATCAGCCTTTCCGATTGATGGGGGCGAGCGGAGGGCTACGCGGGTCTAGGTTGATCGGCGGTTGCGGCGGAGGGGGCGTTCGCCGCGGCAATGTCTGCAACTGGTGGAGAGCGGACGTGCGCGTCGATGCTTCCACGCTTAGTAAACCATGCCAAGCGACTCCATTAGAAAGAGAAATGCAACGAACATCATCAAGGCTAGAGCGAGCGTTCTCAAAACCCGGAAGACTACGGTGAACCATAGGTATGGATGCTTTCGACTACCGGGGCGATTTCGGAAAGCTGAATGAGGCGCAAAGAACAGGTACGGCACTCCAGTCCTGATCTCTCGATAAAGCGTGCGAGCCTCCAGCCACAGTAGGATAACTGCGGCGATTAGAACCAAAGCCGAGGCCGGCGTAGACATATTGAACCTTCTAGCGACCACCCCATCGTCCGCAAGTGGGCGTTTTTTGCCGAGCCGCTTTCAATGCCTGCGCCGACCAACTCGACTGTGTGGTTAGCGGACCTAGATGCAGTCGCCAGCGGAGCAGACTGCTAGAAGTCCAACAAAGGGCAGAACGGGGATTGCCGCAACTGTGTAGGCGATCGTCAGACTGATCGTGACCTTGTGGGACCAACCCCCTAACCAGATCGCGATCACTCCGATCGCCCATGCCGCGATCAACACCAAGTAGGCCACCACCCCTCCGCTAGAAAACAAGCCGGTGTGGGCCGCGGCGAGCAGCAGCAGAATTGGCGCAGTAAGCATTCCAACCAAGGCTACGATCAAGCGTCTCATCATTTAAAGCTGCCCAGCACGGCCTATGTCCGCAAGTGGGTGAAAGCTGCCGCGAGTACCGGCCATCCGCAACATTTACGATCCGGCGCTGCACCCGCGGTTGAGCAGTATGGGGGCGGAGGGTGTCTCCGTCGTCAAAGCGGCGGTGTATAACGTTATCGAGCTCTGGAATCCGGCAACGATCGACGCAGCCGGCCCAGGAAACGAAGGTCCATGCGTGGTGATCGCCGTGTCCGGGGCGCCTGTAGCGTCTGATCTACGGTTGAAGAAAAAGTAATCTGTAGTTTAGGGTTATTGTTCGTCCAAATTCGTTGCGCGTCGTCCGAAAAGACCGAAGCCGCCACGAGCAACATTCACCGGTGCAGTCAATTTCGCACTGGGTCGGTTAACTCGATCTCTAGCATCTTGAATAAGGTCTTCGAGTTTCGCGATGTCATCTCCGCACATCTCGATATTCCATTTGAGGTCGCTAGCGTCTAGTTCGTCGCCGCGACTCGACAATTTTTCGATGCATCTTTGCCCTTCGGTAAGCAAGATGTTCCGCTTCGTGCTGATTTGCCTTGTGTGCCGGTAGGAATCCCAGCCACGCTTTGCTGAAAAGGCAGCACTGGCAGCGCTCAAACCACAAATGCCGGGAGAGAAAAATGGAATAGGGACAATGTTTATTGCCCCATCGAGTATGAAGCCCGCTGTCGCGGCGCCCATTACCACTGCCCAGTCGGATGGGCTGCTGAGATTGTTGACGATTTTTGCAAAGTCTTCAATCATCAGCTTGAGCCTTTGTTGGGTAGTAGTGG
The DNA here is from genome assembly GCA_913777295.1 of uncultured Sphingomonas sp. Classification (GTDB taxonomy): domain Bacteria; phylum Pseudomonadota; class Alphaproteobacteria; order Sphingomonadales; family Sphingomonadaceae; genus Sphingomonas. Next base: position 14,374 of record CAJYRU010000256.1, read on the forward strand.
TCATATAATTCAGTACGACGGACCGGTGAGGAACTAGCTATACTGTATTTCAGAGCATATCTGTTCTCGAGATGGCTTCTCCTCCGAACACTTACCAGTATTATAATCGCACCGGCTATCGAGAATACGATAAATACAGCGAGAACTACCAAAAGAATTCCGCTATCAGGCAATCCGACTGCTGATGCTCCCATGCCGGCTAGCAGGGCGGGGCCGAAGGCTGTGGCTTTCTGTTTCATAGGGCGGCAGCTTGGATTTTATTGTCCAGTAGGGCAAGCCAGTTATGTGCAAGGCGTTTACTAGACTGCGTTCTACCTCCCGTTGGAGGGTGTCTACGCGGACGGCTCACTTAAGGGCATGAACTGAACGCACCGCCCTTTCGGCGAAGGGCGCGAGATCGAGTCGCGACTTATTCTAGCCATCACGGAATAATTTGATGTTTTAAGGTTACCGCGTCGAGTTGGTCGTGGCGGAGCGTCGGGCGCTGCAACACCCTGTGTGAGCACCGAGGCTGGTTTACAAATCGAAATTCGGTTGACAGAAATCAGAATTTGCCCATTATAGGTGAACAGAGGGGGATCATGTATGCCGAAGTTTTATCCGTGGGACTACCATCCTGACCTGACAGCGGAACGGTTGGTGGAGGTTGCAAAGCTCCTGCGGCAGGGGCGGCATGATGCGGTAGAACGCCATGATGAGGCAATTGGTGACGACAACTGGGTTCTAGGCTGCCGCTCGTATAACTGCGGGCGGTTCCAAGTTCTTGAAGCTCATCGAAGTGGGGTGCATACTTGGCTATCTATCTTGAACCCCAACCTGCAATTCATCTTTGCCATCGGCTTGGTCCCGGTGAGGTTTTATCGTGGTGACGCCGACGAGCCGACCGCAAAAACTTGTCGGGTCGCTTACCCTGAACTGAACCAGTTGGGGATCGCCTTCGTCGAAGAAGCGAACGACGAGGTGTTGTTCCGCTTTGCCATTGAGACCGATTTTGACGGCTCGGTTGACGCCATCAAGTTCGTCGGGTTGCGTCACTCGCAGGTAGTGCTTTCCTGGGAAGTTCCCTTGCAGACTGCCGAAATTGTACGGTTCCCGGTGGTGGCCAGCGAGCAAGACCATGGCACCGAGCTCGCTCCACCGGCAGTTGGGTTGCTGATCGACGACGAGGGTGTTGCAAACGACGAGGAGTAGCGCCAGCAGGCGCAGCAAACCCCACTACGTAGCACGGGTAACACACATGCGGATGGGCGATACGTTCGCCGGCGACCAGCTGCGCTTAGCGCGGCTGGCGCACGGATTCACACTTGAGGAGCTTGCCGGGCGGGTCGCCACGACGCGGCAGTTTCTTCACCAGCTCGAAACCGGGGCAAAATCGGCACCTTACGGTATGGTGGAACTGCTCGCGGATGTGCTGGGTGTGACCCTCAGTTTCTTCTACCACCGGCCCCAATCGCCAGTGCAACTAGAGCAGTGTCACTTCCGAAAGCAGGCGACAACGCCTGTTTCGGTCACGAGCCAAGTTCTGGCGCGCGGAACGCTTTTCGATATGCTTGTATCGCGACTAGATAGCGCGCTGAAGCTGCCCCCGGTCGATTTTCCTCAGTGGCCAATATCGTCGATGAGCGAAGTTGAGGAGGCAGCAGAAGCGTGTCGCCGGCATTGGAAGTTGGGTTTGACCGGCCCAATCACTAACATGATGCGTGTGGTCGAGAATGCGGGCGCGGTCGTTGGTTACTTCGATGGCGTTTCGGAACGCGTCGATGCGTTGTCGATGGATCGTGCTCGCCCCCTCATCATTCGCAGCGAAGCGAAGCCAAGTGCATGTCGGTTGCGCTTCGACTTGGCTCATGAGTGCGGCCACCTCGTCATGCACAGGGGCGTACATACTGGGTGTCGGGAGACTGAGGGACAGGCACACCGTTTTGCGAGTGCCTTTCTCCTGCCAAAGGCCGCATTTGCCCAAGAGTTCCCCCGAACTAGGTATCTAAATTGGCCGGCCATCTATGCTATTAAGTTGAGATGGAAGGTTTCAGTTCGTGCCATCATACGTCGGGCCTACGACTTGCAACTTATTACGCCGGCTCAATACAAGACGGGAAACATTCATCTTAATAAAACAGGACAAGCGAAAATCGAGGCGCATGATCACGAAATTGCAGCAGAGCAGCCAGAGCTTCTGGATGCCATTTTCCGGTTGCTAGAGGGGCGCGGATCAAACGCTCTTCGCGAAATTGCTTCGAGCATTGGGTTGTCGGACGGAATGTTCAAAGTGCTGGTCGGGCGCCCTCTGCCGTTCGCTTTCGTCGGAAGCGGAGACGGAAACGTAGTCCGCCTTTTTGGTGGGAATGGACGCTAATCGCCGATGCTCACTCCACCCAACTCACGTGGGTATCCTGCGGGTATCGGAGCGCAGCAAGGCTAAGAAAACGACGAAAATGCGTTACTGTTCGTTGTAGCGGCGGAGGGGTTCTCCGCCGCCGAAAGGCCGAAAGTGGTGGTAAGCAGCCGTTAGCTGTTAGCCCCTAACAGTTCATCTATGAGACAGATCGTTCTTTTTGCCCCGATTGGAGGCATCGCCGGAAGTCTCTTGGGAGCTGTAGTTATGGCTACTATGGCCTTCATGGGTGGATCGAGCAAACAAGACGCCGTCATAGGTGCGATACAGGCTGGTCTTGGCTACCCCATATTTACCGTGTTGCTGACAGTGCCTGCATGCTTGGTTCTGGGTTCGCCAGTAATTTACTGTCTTCGAGGGCAACTAGTGAGAAAACCGCTCTTATGGGCTGCATTCACTGCTGCTATGGGTGTATTCCTTGGATATGTATGCCTTGGATGGGCTTTTAAAAGCGCCACCAACTCTGAACCATTAAAGCTACTTCTATTATTCAGCGGCACGAGCGCTTTCTCGTATGCCTACCTATACGGTCGTCAAACTCGAAGGCGATTACATT